>JBBSRE010000069.1:0-10355 GCA_038243365.1 Burkholderiales bacterium
TGGCCGGCTACGCGCATGTAGGTCAGGTGGTGAGCCCAGGCGAATATGCGGTTCGGGGCGGACTGATTGACTTGTTCCCCATGGGTTCGAGCGTGCCCTACCGGGTGGACCTGTTCGACGACGAGATCGACTCCCTGAGGGCCTTCGATCCCGACACGCAACGCAGCCTTTACCCGGTACCCGAGGTGCGCCTGCTGCCCGGTCGCGAGTTTCCGATGGACGACGATGCGCGAGCCAAGTTTCGCAGCCGCTGGCGGGAAATGCTGGAGGGCGACCCCACCAAAAGCCGGGTCTACAAGGACATGGGCCAGGGCGTCGCTACTGCCGGTATCGAGTACTACCTGCCGCTGTTCTTTGAAGAGACCGCGACCGTGTTCGACTATCTTGGCGAGCAGGCTACGGTAGTGCTGCACGGCGATCTGGAGCCGGCGTTCCAGCGCTTTTGGCAGGACACCCGTGAGCGCTATCGACTGGTGCAAGGCGACCCGGAGCGCCCAGCGCTGGCGCCCGACACCTTGTTTCTCTCGGCAGAGCAGTTCTACACCGAGGCAAAAACACACGCCCAGCTGGCACTTCGCAACGACGCGGAGGACACGGCGGACAGCGCGCAGTTCCAACCTTTGCCTGGCTTAGCCATCACGCGGGGTGCACCCGAGCCATTGGCGCGCCTGCAAGCGCACATCGCCGAAGGAAAGCAACGGGTGCTGGTGTTGGCAGAAAGCGCGGGGCGGCGCGAAAGCCTGCTGGACTTCCTGCGCGCGGGAGGGGTGAATCCCCCTGCATTCGATTCGCTTCACGAATTCGAGCAAGCGCACGATGAGCAAGTGGGCATCGCCGTGTCCAACCTGGCAGAAGGATTTTCCTGGTTAGAGGCAGGCCTGGATTTCGTCACTGAAACCGAGTTATTTGCTACCCCCGCATCGGCTCGCAGGCGGCGCAAGCAGGAGCAGGTCAGCGACGTCGAAGCGTTGATCAAGGATCTGGCAGAGTTGGCTTTGGGTGACCCGGTGGTGCACAGCGCGCACGGTATCGGGCGTTATCGTGGGTTGGTCAACATGGACGTAGGCAACCGCACGCCCGACGGCGAACCCGCGCTGCAGGAATTTCTGCACCTGGAGTACGCTGGCGATGCCACGCTCTACGTGCCCGTCAGCCAGCTGCAGCTCATCAGCCGCTATACCGGCGTGTCGCCAGAAGATGCGCCTTTGCACAAGCTCGGCGGTGCCCAGTGGGACAAGGCCAAACGCAAAGCAGCGGAGCAGGTGCGCGACAGCGCCGCAGAGTTGCTCAACATCTACGCGCGTCGGGCCACACGGGAAGGCCATGCCTTCCGCTTCAATCCGCAAGACTACGAGCAGTTCGCCAACGACTTCGGGTTTGAGGAAACCGCAGACCAAAACGCCGCCATTCATGCCGTTATTCAGGACATGATCAGCCCGCGCCCCATGGACCGGCTGGTCTGTGGCGATGTCGGATTCGGCAAAACGGAGGTGGCGCTACGTGCTGCCTTCATCGCTGTCACTGGGGGTCGGCAAGTCGCGCTGCTGGCGCCGACCACGCTGCTGGCCGAACAACATTTCCAGACCTTGATTGACCGCTTCAGCAAGTGGCCGGTCAAGATTGCAGAAGTGTCTCGCTTTCGCTCAGGCAAGGAAGTGACTGCCTCGCTCAAGGGCATTGCCGACGGCACCGTTGACATTGTGGTCGGCACTCACAAACTGCTATCGGAATCGACCAAGTTTCATGATTTGGGGCTGCTCATCATCGACGAAGAGCACCGCTTTGGTGTCCGCCACAAGGAGCAGATGAAGCAGCTGCGGGCCGAGGTGGACGTGCTCACGCTGACTGCTACCCCAATACCGCGCACGCTGGGGATGGCCCTGGAAGGTCTGCGCGATCTCTCAGTGATCGCCACAGCACCGCAGCGCCGACTGGCCATCAAGACCTTTGTGCGCAGCGAAGGCACCGGCGTGATTCGCGAGGCAGTGCTGCGCGAACTGAAACGCGGCGGGCAGGTGTACTTCCTGCACAACGAAGTCGAAACGATCGAGAACCGCCGCCAGAAATTGGAAGAAATACTGCCCGAAGCGCGCATCGCCGTCGCCCACGGCCAGATGCCCGAGCGGGAACTCGAACGTGTGATGCGGGACTTCGTTGCTCAGCGCTACAACCTGCTTTTGTGCTCCACGATCATCGAAACCGGCATCGACGTGCCCACCGCCAACACCATTGTCATGAGTCGTGCAGACAAGTTCGGCTTAGCTCAGCTGCACCAACTGCGCGGGCGGGTGGGTCGCAGCCACCACCAAGCCTATGCCTACCTCATGGTGCCGGATGTGGAGAGCCTCTCCAAACATGCCCAGCAACGCCTGGATGCCATCCAGGCCATGGAAGAGTTGGGAAGCGGCTTCTACCTGGCGATGCACGACTTGGAGATCCGAGGCGCGGGTGAGGTACTGGGCGAAAACCAAAGCGGCAACATGATGGAGATCGGTTTCCAGCTGTACAACGAAATGCTCTCGGAAGCCGTGCGCAGTTTGAAGGCTGGCAAGGAACCCGACCTCCTCTCGCCGCTCAACGTCACCACCGACATCAACTTGCACGCACCCGCTCTGCTGCCCGACGACTACTGCGGCGACGTGCACCTGCGGCTATCGTTCTACAAAAAACTGGCGACGGCCCGCGAGCCTGCACAGATCGACAGCCTGTTAGAGGAAATCGTCGATCGCTTTGGCAAGCTGCCGCCACAGGCGCAGACCCTCATCGATGTGCACCGCCTGCGCGTGCTGAGCCAGCCTTTCGGGGTGCTCAAGGTCGACGCCGCGCCAGGGGCCACCACCGTCACGTTCAGACCGGACGCGCCGGTAGACCCGATGCGCATCATTGAACTGGTGCAGAAGAACCGGCACATCAAACTGACGGGCAACGAAAAATTGCGGATCGAGCGAGAGTTGCCGGAGACGCAAGCGCGGGTGCAATTGGTGCGGGATCTGCTGCGCAACCTCGGCACACCCTTGGTCTCTGCGGCTACGGCGATCTCTTAGGAAGCTGACGCAAACCGCCAACTGAGTGCTGGCAATTATTTGCGGACCATCGTGCACTCGCCCCAGACGCGAAAAAGCCGGCCCTGAGGCCGGCTTTTTGATCTGACAAGTTAGGACTTCACGTAGCGATCACGCATGTCACGCACTTGGTCGTGATTGCGCTGCGCACCAGCAGCTTGGCGTTCGATCAGCGGGCGAACACTGGCCGGCAATGGTTTTTTAAGCGCCTTGCGATAGGCTGCGACGGCGGAATCTTCTCCGCGCTCGCACTCTTCCAACACTGCCTTGTCGTCCATAGTCGTAAAAGAAGTCTTCACTGACACCCACCCGCGATGCATGGCACCTGAAGCAGTACCGCCATCTGCCGGATCACCTCCACGCTCACGCACTGCCTGCTCAAGTTCAGCCGATGCAGAGGCGCAATCGCTTGCACGTCGTGCGAACAAAGACTTCAGTTCTGCGGAGTCGGCATGCTCAGCTGAGGTTTTAAAACCATATTCACCGTCGCGACTGGTTTCCAACAGGTCATTCAGGACGTCAACGATGTCATCGTTGTCCATAGTGCTGTCGGCGAGACTGGGAATGCTGGAACCAGCAGGATTGCTGGAACCTGCCGTAATGGCGCGGTCGCGAGCAGCACGTGTGGCTTCACGTGCTTCAGGCCAGTCCATCCGCGACGAGGCGTGGTCTGTGACCCAGCGGTCTCGCAGACTGGGCTCCACCGTTTCAAACGGGCCTTCATACATCCCTACCGACTGCCAGCCAAGCGCATAGGCGGGGTGGTAGTCGTCATACGTACGGCCGTCGGCATAGTACGGCTCGTCCTGGTAAGCGTCACGCCAATACGCCTCTTCATCGGTCGGGTTGACGGCCTCACCAGCGGCTTTACCCGCAAGGCCTCCGGCTACTGCGCCAACGACGCCACCCACTACAGCGCCCACTGGTCCACCAAAAGCACCTGCAGCGGCACCGGCCGCAGCGCCGCCTACAGCGGCGCCCAGTCCAGTACCCACAGGGTGGGCGCCAGGCTCTTGGGTGATCGGATCAAGGTTGGCATCGGGTTGGTCAGACATTGTTCTCTCCTAATTGGTTGGATGAACTATTCTGGAATGCCCACCTCGCTGCTGCGGTGCGCCGGCCTCTGAGCGCGCTGTAGGACGCAGGCGCTTCAGCCGACGGCGTGAGCGCATGTCAGTTCGCTACTATATAAATAGCATAAATACCATGACCAGCAAGCGCTAAAGCCACTTTTCTCTTAAAATCAGGATTCCAGACCCAGCTCCTGAATCTTGCGCGTAATGGTGTTGCGCCCAATGCCCAGACGCTGCGCTGCTTCCATGCGCCGGCCATGCGTGCTACCCAATGCGCTGATGATCAGGCACGATTCGAAACGGTTGGAGAGCAGCTCCCATACGTCGTTGTGCCCGGCCGCGAGCAGGCGCTCCACTTCCTGCCGCAGCAGCGGCTCCCAGCCCTGGAGCCCGTGCCGGTCCTCGAAAAGCGATGGGTTCGCCCCAGCCGAGGGAAGACTGGCTGCGTCGACAGACCCGTGTCCGCGTTGCCCAGATTCAACCGATTCGCCGGCTGCACCCAGAAACTGCCCTAATTCCAGAACCTCTCCGGCTGAATCTGCAGCTGACGGGCCAGCAGCGCCATCGGTGCGAGCGGCTGGATCCAAAAATGCGCCGCAGAGGTCTCGCGCCAGCACCTCTGGCGGCAAGTCCTGTACCGAAATCACCTGCGCGGGTGCCATCACGGTTAGCCAGTGACATACGTTCTCTAGCTGCCGCACATTGCCAGGAAACGAAAACTCTGCCAACTGCGCCAACGCACTTTCGGCGATGCGCTTGGAGTCCACGCCGAGCTGCCGTGCGCTGACCTGCAGAAAATGCCGGGTGAGCATGGGAATGTCTTCAGGTCGTTCGCGCAGGGCTGGCAAACGCAGGCGAATCACGTTCAAGCGGTGAAACAGGTCTTCACGAAAAACCCCGTTTTTAACGCGCTGCTCCAAGTTCTGGTGGGTTGCAGCAATGACGCGCACGCTGGAGCGAACAGCGCTGTGCCCCCCGACGCGGTAGAACTGGCCGTCTGACAGCACGCGGAGAAGGCGGGTCTGCAAATCGAAAGGCATATCGCCGATCTCGTCGAGGAACAGTGTCCCGCCCTGCGCTTGCTCGAAACGCCCGCGCCGCTGTGTTTGGGCCCCTGTGAATGCGCCGCGCTCATGGCCAAAAAGTTCTGATTCCAGCAAGTCTTTGGGAATCGCAGCCGTGTTGATTGCGACAAACGGGCCTTGGGACACGGGCGAATGTTTGTGAAGTGCCCGCGCCACCAGCTCCTTGCCCGAGCCTGACTCTCCAGTAATCAGCACGGTCACTTGGCTTTGACTGAGCCGACCGATAGCACGAAACACGTCCTGCATGGCGGGCGCCTGTCCCAGCATTTCCGGCGCCATTTCCGCGCTGTCCTGCGCCACGTCTTCACGCTGGCTCTCCTGAACCGCCCGCCGAATCAAGGCCACCGCCTTGGTCAGGTCAAACGGTTTCGGCAGGTATTCAAACGCACCGCGCTGAAAAGCAGAAACCGCACTGTCAAGGTCGGAGTAGGCCGTCATGATGATGACAGGCAGGCCAGGCTGAAGCGCGTGCACCTGCTCCAGCAGGCTCAAGCCTGATCCGCCAGGCATCCGGATGTCGCTCACCAATACTTGGGGCGCCGCCGTCGCATCGGTGCCGTCGGCAACGGCGGCAAGAGCATCCAGCACCTCGGCTGGATGGCTAAAGCTGCGCGTGGACATCGACTCTCTCGCCAGCGCTTTCTCAAGCACGAAGCGGATGGAAGGGTCGTCATCTACTATCCAGATCGGCTTCATGGCGTTGTCTCAGTTGCTGTCCATTGATCGTCAAGGAAGCGGAATCAGAATCCTGAAGGCGGTACGCCCGGCAGCGCTCTCGCATTCGATCAGCCCATGGTGCTGTTGCACAAACGTCTGTGCCAATGTCAGGCCAAGACCCGAGCCTCCGTCGCGGCCAGACACCAAGGGATAGAAAATTCTTTCCCGTATCGCTTCCGGCACGCCGGGGCCGTTATCGATGACATGCAATTCCAATGCCAGCTTGTAGCGCTGGCGTCCGAAGGTGACCTGTCGCGCGACCCGCGTTTTGAACGTCACGCAGGCACTCCCGTCGGCAACGCGTTGCGCCAAAGCCTGCGCCGCGTTCTGAACGATATTGAGCAACGCCTGGATCAGTTGCGCACGGTCACCTCGAAATTCAGGGATGGAGATGTCGTAGTCACGCTGAATGCGCAGACCGTGAGGATGCTCGACAAGCACCAGCGATCTGACCCGCTCACACACCTCATGAATATTCACGTCCCCCACTTGATGCGGGTGCCGGTGTGGCGCCAGCAGACGGTCGACGAGGCTTTGCAGTCTGTCGGCTTCATGCACGATGACGTCCGTGTATTCGCTCAACTCCGGGCTTTGCAACTCAAGCTCTAAAAGTTGCGCTGCGCCGCGGATTCCTCCTAAAGGATTTTTGATCTCATGCGCCAAGTTGCGTATCAACTCTTTATGGGCCTGGGCTTGCTCCAACAATCGCTCTTCGCGGTCCTGGCGCACCTGCTGCTCCAGCGGCCAGAGCTCCACTATCACCAGCCCCTGTGGCTCGCCATGCGACAGATTGACGTGCACGGGAATGCCTTCGTGCTGATTGCGGCGTAAAGATGCCTCGAATCGTAGCGCGGCAAACTCGTTGCGATTGGCGCCCGCCAGCGCGGTTTGCAAAAGCGCAGGCTCAGCAAAGAAAAGGCTGAAGTCAGCGCCCACCACCACGCGGCGTGACAAACCCAGTGCCTGCTCAAGTGCCGCATTCGCATACAGAACCTTGCCCGCCCGGTCTAGCACTGCGACGTCGACGGACAACAAATCGAAGGTCTGAAACGCCTTGATGTCAGTCACCGCATCCAACCGTGCAGCCCCAACGGCCACCGAACCACGTCAGCGAACCGGGCCCAAACGCTCGATCTCACGCTGAATACCGCCGACATCAGACTCCGCCCGCGCGAGCGAGGATTTGAGCGCTTCAGTTCGCTCCATGTACACCTGAGGATTGCGCAGATCCAAGGCATTGCGCTGCGGCGAGCCGTTGTTGTACTCGGCCTTGAGATCGGCAAGCCGTGCCTGCGATTTTTTCAACTCCGCTTCCAGAATGGCACGCGCATCCGCGTCACGAGCCCGCTGGTCATTCGGGTTGACCCGCGGAGCCGAGGCCGGAGACGTCGCCACCTTGGGCGCAGCGGGTGCAGTGGAGGCGCTGGCGCCCGCCGCCGGCCGCGTGCCTTCGATCACAGTGACGTTGCCTCCCTCCACCACCTTGCAGCCCCGCTCCTTGGCCATGGAGGCATTGTTGGTGTACTCGTTGCCGCAGCGGTAGATACGGTCCTGAGCGACGGCCGGTGACGCGACCATAGCCAGGCAGACACAGGAGGCGAACAGATGAATAACAGCTTTGATCATTGAGAGTCGGTTCTTAGCGCTTGATGGACCAGTATCGCCCAAACTTCCGCCGCCTTCAATCGGGCTGCCTCTGCGCGTAGGTCGAGCGGACTGAAGCCGAAGCACTTGTTGCCATTCCGCGTAGTGGCTTGTCAAGCCTTGGCGCTGCCAAAAAGGAAAAAGCGGCAAAGCCGCCTTTTCAGGGAGTCGAGCCACGCCCGACACTTCGCATCACAGCGAGTAGTACATATCGAATTCGACCGGATGCACCGCCTGGCGAAAGCGCGTGACTTCGCTCATCTTAAGATCGATATAGGCATCGATCATGCCGTCGCTAAACACGCCGCCTTTGGTCAAAAAGGAACGATCCGCATTCAGCGCCTCCAGGGCTTGGTCCAGACTGTGGCAAACCGTTGGCACCAGCTTGTCTTCTTCTGGCGGCAAATGGTACAGGTCCTTGGTGGCCGCTTCGCCCGGGTGGATCTTGTTTTCCACTCCATCGAGACCCGCCATCAGCAGCGCGGCAAAGCCCAGATAGGGGTTCATCAGAGGATCAGGGAAGCGTGCTTCCACACGGCGACCCTTCGGATTTGCCACATAAGGAATGCGAATGGACGCTGACCGGTTTTTGGCCGAGTAAGCCAGCTTGACCGGCGCTTCGAAATGTGGAACCAGCCGCTTGTAGCTGTTGGTGCCGGGGTTGGTGATGGCGTTGAGCGCGCGCGCATGTTTGATGATGCCGCCCACGTAATACAACGCGAAATCCGAAAGACCTGCGTAACCGTCGCCAGCAAACAGGTTCTTGCCCTCCTTCCACACCGACTGGTGCACGTGCATGCCCGAACCGTTGTCGCCCGCATACGGTTTGGGCATAAAAGTGGCCGTCTTGCCGTAGGCATTGGCAACGTTGTGCACCACATACTTTTGCAACTGGGTCCAGTCGGCCCGCTCCACCAAGGTACTGAACCGAGTACCGATTTCATTCTGGCCCGCGCCCCCTACCTCGTGGTGAAAGACCTCGACCGGGATGCCCAGCGACTCGAGAATCAGCGACATCTCAGCGCGCATGTCATGCGTGCTGTCCACCGGCGGCACCGGGAAATAGCCGCCCTTGACCGTGGGGCGGTGGCCGCGGTTTCCGCCTTCAAGTTTCGCCCCGCTGTTCCATGGTGCCTCGTATTCGTCGATTTCGACAAATACCTTGCCCGGTTCATTGCTCCAGCGCACGCCGTCGAAAATGAAAAACTCTGGCTCTGGGCCGAAGTACGCGGTATCTCCCAGGCCGGACGCCTTCAGGTACGCCTCTGCCCGCTTAGCGATGGAACGCGGATCTCTGTCATAGGCTTTGCCGTCGCTCGGCTCGATGACATCACAGGTCATGATGAGGGTGGTTTCCTCAAAGAACGGGTCGATGTTGGCAGAGCTGGGGTCAGGAATCAGCTGCATGTCGGAGGCTTCAATGCCTTTCCAGCCTGCGATGGAAGAGCCGTCAAATGCGTGACCCGACGCAAATTTTTCTTCGTCAAAATGCGACACCGGGACGGTGGTGTGGTGTTGCTTGCCTCGGGTATCTGTAAAACGGAAGTCGACAAACTTGACTTCGTTCTCCTTCACCATCTTCAACACTTCTGCAACGGTCTTTGCCATTCGAATCTCCTGGGTTTATCGCGATTAAAAAGCTTAGTGGTCGTCAAGCAGTTTGCGTGCCAGGATAAGAATATCTCAGGCACTGGTGCAGTTCGGAATTCGACTGCCGCACAGAATGCGTGGCTGCGCCGACATGGTGCACGCCCGTGGGTTAGCCATGCTCTCACAGCTTGCGCACCACTTCGGGGCCTAGTTCTGCCCCAATTTGGTGCAAATGTGCCAATAACATTTGCCACGCAGGTGGAACGAGTGACTCTGGTCCCTTCACTCCGAGTTCAATGTGACGACCGTGTACAGGGTGGTCAACGCTCGGCAAGCTGAATACCGAAACGCCGGGGTGTGCTTGCTCAAGCATTGTCATGGCTGGCGCAAGGTTCGATTCTTGCTCGCCCCTCACCACCACCGACCATTCCAACCGCGGGCTGCGGTGAAATAAGTCGCTGTACCAGCTATCAAGCACCCAGGCGATCATGGGCCAAGCCATGACGGGAAAACCTGGGAAAAAATGCACCGCTCCACCCACCAAGCCGCGGCATGAAAAACCGGCGATCTTGTTGTACGGGTTTGGAATGATCTGCGCGCCCTCTGGGAACACTCCCATGTTCAGCCGATGCACATTGTCTGGGCGAGCTGGATCAAACACCTCGCCCAAGGCGCGCGCGACCTCCTGCATTCGCTCTTCGATCAACGCCCGGGCCTCGGGATGCAGAACGGCGGACACGCCGAGAGCCTTTGCGGCGCACAGCCGCGTATGGTCGTCGGGGGTGGCACCAATCCCTCCGGTGCAAAAAACGGAATCAGAGGAGGCCAGCGCGCGTTTGAGGACGGCGGTGATACGGTCAGGCTCATCCCCCACGTACTCCGCCCACGACAGGCTCAGCCCCCGTTCGGAAAGCAACTCCACCACTTTGGCCAAATGCCCGTCCTGCCGCTTGCCGGACAAAATCTCGTCGCCAACGACAATCAGGCCGAAACGCATGTCAAGGCTCCTTGCCGTACAACGGAGGCGACGCTTCGGGCAACTTTGGTTGCCCGGGGATCGCCGGCCGTGCTTCTGTCTCTCGGAGCTGTCCTAGCGCCGCCAGGCAGTAATGCGCGAACCAGAGAGACGACAACGCGAAAACCATGGTGTAGATCCAGATGCCGATAGGAATCAACACGAAAAA
>JBBSRE010000070.1:0-10304 GCA_038243365.1 Burkholderiales bacterium
AGGTTGCGCCAGAGGTCCTGCGAGCCGGTCCAATCACCCATGCTGCCCATTACGCTGACGGCAACGAAGGCACCCAGCGCGATGAACACGCCGTGGCCGAAGTTGAGCACGTCCATCAGTCCAAACACCAGCGTCAGGCCAGAAGCAATGATGAAAATGATCATGCCCATGGCCAGACCCGCCACGGTGAGCGTGAGCCAGGTGGAGGACGAGCCAATGAAGGGCGCCACCGCCAGCGCCAGCACCGGCACCAAGGCCAGCGGCTTCCAGTCAAGTTCGCGCCAGTTCATGCCGCACCTCCGGCCAAGGTTTGCACCACGGGTCTATTTACTATTGATTTCATAGCTGGTCGCGCATATCCAGCAAGCGCTGGAGCCCAAAAACACTGATATTTCATAGCGCCAGCCCCAGCAGCGAGCGCTGCAAGGCCTCATCCTGAGCGAGGGCTGCCATGCGCCCGGCGTGCACGACGACGCCGTTGTCCATCACAGCCACGTTGTCGCCCAGCCGCTTGGCAAAATTGATGTTCTGCTCGACCAGCAAAATGGTCACGCCGCTCTTTTTAAGCTGGTCAAACGCAGCAATCATGTTGTTGATGATGGCGGGCGCCAGTCCTTTGCTGGGCTCGTCCACGATGAGCAATTTGCGCGGCTCGACGATGGCACGGGCCACGGCCAACATTTGCTTTTGGCCACCGGAGAGCTTGCCCGCCGGGTGGTTCCAGAATTTTTCTACCGCCGGGAACAGCTGGAAGATCCAGGCCAGCCGCTCACCATCGATCTGCGCTGCAGTGCGGGCCCCGCGCGCGGCCAGCACCATGTTGTCCTTGACCGTCAGGTCGCCAAAGATGCCCATGTTTTCGGGCACGTAGGCAATGCCCATGCCCGCAATATCGGGCGTGGTCAGACGCGCGAGGTCTTGGCCATCGAACGTGACCGACCCCTGCGAGGCACGCCACAGACCCATGATGGTGCGCAGCGTGGTGGTCTTGCCGGCGCCGTTGCGGCCCAGCAGCATGGTGACTTCGCCGCGAGGCACTTGCAGGTCGACACCGTGCAGGATGTGGTACGCCTCAATGTGCGTGTGTACACCCGACAGCATCAGCAGTGGCGGCGCGTTTTGGACGCCGGCAGTGGGGTGCAGGCTGGAGGTACCAGGCATGGCGGTGGCGGTCATGCGGCCACCTCTTCATTGTCTGACGGGCTTACGCCCAGATAGGCTTCCTGCACCACGGGTGAGGCGATCACGTCGGCCGGCAAACCATCGGCCACCAGTGAACCATTGGTCAGCACGATGATGCGGTCAGCGAGCTCGCGCACCACATCCATCTTGTGTTCCACGAGCAGGATGATTTTGCTTTTGTCTTTCTTCAACTCACGGATCAGGTTCAGGATCACCGGCGCCTCGTCGTGGCTCATTCCGGCGGTGGGTTCGTCAAACATGTAGACCTTCGGATCGAGTGCCATCAACAACGCGACTTCGAGCTTGCGCTGATCGCCGTGCGGCAGGCTGGCCACGGGGGTTTCAGCACGCCCCTGCAGCGACACGCTGGCCAGAATCGCCTCGGCGCGCGCTAGCAGGTCCTTGTGGTCGCTCCAGATGCTCCAGAGGTTCAGCCCGCGGCGATGGCTACCCGGCTGGGTGGCCTGCACTGCCAGGCGCACGTTCTCCAGCACGGTGAGATGGGGAAACAGGTTGGTCAGCTGGAACGCCCGGCCCAAGCCTGCGCGGGTGCGCTCGGGTACCGACAGGCCCGAGAGCTCTGTCCCGCCCAGGTGCACTTGCCCGGCGGAAGCTTTCAACTGGCCTGAAATCAGATTGAAATAGGTGGTCTTGCCCGCGCCGTTGGGGCCCACGATGGCCGTCAGCGTGCCAGGTTCAAAAGCGCAGTTCACCGCATTGACGGCGACGTGGCCGCCAAAGCGGATCGTCAAATCCTTGGTCACCAAATTGCTCATGGGCTGGGGTTCACTTTCACGGTCGTTGTCATGTCGTCATGTCGTTTCGTCACAGAAGGCTGTCGCCCCGGCCCATCCAAGGGTCACAGCCCACGCCAGCGGCCGCCGCTCAAGGGCCGCCCCGCCGCGCTGGCGGCGTCCCCTCAGAAGGATGGCGCGCAGCGACTCAGGGGGGTCGTCAGTTCACGGGCAGGTACCGATCACGTAGAAATCAGTACCCGTCTGCTTCAAGGTTTTGGTGATGTAAATGTTCCAAAGGCCCATGTTCTGGTTGGAGCCCTTGGCATAAGTGATTCCATACAGCACATAGGCGCGGCCGGCGATCGTGTGCGCGTAGTTGCTCGACGTGGTGCAAGTGGCAGTACCTCCGCCCGATCCGGCTGATGTCGTGCCGGTTGCTGCAGCTGACGTGGTGCCTTCAAGTCCAGCGGCATCTACAGCGCGCACGGTCCAGCTGTAAGCAGTGGCCGCGGCAAGCCCGGTGTCGGTGAAGTTGGTGGCGTTGACCGGCAGCGCATTGGTCTTGTTGGCGCCCCGGTAGACGTTGTAGCTGGCTGCACCAGAGACTGCGCTCCAGTTCACCTTCATGCTGCTGGCCGTGGCGTTGGAGGTGTTCACGCCGGTAGGTGCAGGAAGCGCGGTAGGGTCAGGCGGGTTGCCGCCGCCGCCACCGGTACCGCTGGACACCTGATCCACCATCGCCTTGATGGCCGCCATCTGCGGGCCCGACTTCTTGGAATAGTTGGCGCTGTCGTAGCCCCACCAGTCCCAGCAGCTGTTGGTGGCTGCGGTGCTGGTTTGCGGGTACAGCATGACGATGTTGTTGCTGTCGCCCCAGCGGTTGTAGCCGGTGTTGCGCACGTACTGCTGCTGCACATCGCTGATGTTCTGCTTGCATCCATGCAGCACCACATGCAAGCGGCAGGTGGCCGTACCGCCCGCTTGGCAAGCCTGCGGCACATACGCCCAACCGTTGGTCGCCATGCCGTGATTGCTGATGAAGGCGCTCTGCTTGAATTCGACGAAGTTGCCGGCTGGCAACGTTGCGTTGTTGCGCGGATTCAAAGTGCCGTAAAGCTGCTGGAGGATGTTGCCGGCCAGGTCAAAGTTGCAGTCGTTGATGTACGGCGCAGCCTTGGTGGCGCAGGCGTTGCCATAGTCGTCGGTGATCATGGCGTGCTCGGCACCGATATCTTTCTTGTAGACGATGTTGGCCGTGGGAACGAAGCTCTTGTAATAGGTGTTGAGCGCGTCCATCACGCCCGGCTTGACCACGCTGTCCTTGGTGCCCGAGAACAGATACACCTTGGAGTTCTGCAGGTTTGCCACCGGGTCGATCAGACCTTGGTTCGCCCAGCTGTTGGTGGTGCTGATCAGCGTGCTGGTGGGAATACCTGCCGGGCTTGCCATGCAGCGCCCGGTAGCGCTAACGATGGAGCCCTCCGCGCAATAGAACGGGCCGCCGGCAACCACGCCCGCACCCTTGGCAAAGGTGGCCGAATACGCCACGTGCAACTGCACGGCCATGAAGCCGCCGGCCGAGAGGCCGGAGACGGTGGTTTGCGTTTTGTCGATCTTGAGAGCTGGCAGATCGACGGCTGCCCACGCACTGCCGCCCCCTGCAAGCAGAGCCGCTGCTGCCACTGCGGAGCGAATGAAAATTCTCATCATGTTGTCTGCCTCCTGAATGTTGTGGAAAGCACCGATCCGCTCCCCGTGTTTCCGGGGAGTCATGCTCAGTGAAAAAAGAAGGGCGGCCGCCCCTGGGCGAAAAGATCCGGCAGCGGACCGCCGGATCACGCAAAGCGGCTTAGCGCTGGTTGCGAATCGGAATGTCCATGTCTTCCGGCTTGATCTCGCGCACCAGCTCGGGCACGCCCCAGGCAAAGGCCGGGTCGTTCTTGATCTTGAAGTGGTACATGCTTTGCATCGCCTGATGGTCTTCCTTGCGGAATGTCATCTTGCCCTTGGGCGTATCGAAGCTCATGCCTTCCATGGTCTTGATCAGCTTGTTGGTGCTGGTGTCGCCATTGGTCTTCTTGAGCGCGGTTACCAGGGCCATGGCGGCAGAAAAACCGCCGGCCGTGAAGAAGTCAGGCGGCGCCTTGAATTCCTTGTAGTGCGCCGCGACCATCGCGTCGTTCACCGGGTTTTTCGGAATGCCGAAGTAGTAGTACGTCGCACCTTCCATGCCGGGGAAGTTCTTGTAACTCGCCATCGCCGGCAGGATGTTGCCACCGGTGAACACGTCGATGTCATAGCGCTTCTTCAGGTCTTGCGCGGCCAAGGCGTTGAACGGAGGCGTGCCACCGGCCCAGATCACCTCAATCGCCTTTTTGCCTGGCTTGTCTTTCAGCGCATCCACCACGCGCTGGATGCCGGCGGTGAAGTCGGTGGTGTTCTGCGGCAGATATTCCTCGTGCCCAATCTTGGCGTGCTTGAGGTTGGCTTTGAAGGCCTTCACACCGTCGCGACCAAAGGCGTAGTCCTGCGCCAGCGTGGCCACAGTAACGCCATCCTTGTCCATCGCGACCGCGTTGCTGATGGCGTCCTGGCTGGAGTTGCGGCCGGTGCGAAAAATGTATTTGTTCCACTTGTCGCCGGTGATCGAATCGGCCACGGCAGGCTCGACCAGCAAAATCTTCTTGTATTCCTCGGCCACGGGCAGCATCGCAAGCGCAACGCCGGAGGACGTGGGGCCCACCGCAATGTCCGCCTTGTCGTCTGCGTAGGCAGCGGCAAGCAGGCTTTTTCCAAGGTCAGGTTTGCCCTGGTCGTCCCGCTCGATCAACACAATCTTCTTGCCGCCGACCATCATGGTGCCGCCGGTGGCGTATTCCAGGCCCATCTGCAGGCCGGTCTGGGTCTGCTTGCCGTAGGCTTCTAGCGGGCCGGTCTTGCTGTAGACGTGGGCAATGCGAATTTCATCGGCAGCAAAGGCGCCAAACGAGGTGGTAGCTGCGAAAGCTGCGAGTGCGACAAGGGTGCGGCGTTGCATGGTGTCTCCTGTTGTAGTACTTCTAGGTAATGCACGGAACGTGCCAAGTCGCAAGCCCTTGATCTACAACGGGTCGCGAGCTACCTCGAACAAGGATGACTGAATTTCAGACAAATTGTTTGTCTAATTTTCAGTCAAATGCCCGACAAATAATCAGGGTTTTCCAGACGTCCATACAGGGTCGCTCGCGAAATTTTGAGCTGCCGCGCAGCCGCCAGTTTGTTTCCGCCCGATGCCTTGAGCGCCGCCGCAATGGCACGTGCTTCCACCTCGGCTACCTGCTGGGCCAAAGGCCGCAGCAAACCGGCTTCATCGTCCGCGCGCTCCGTGGGCGCTTCAGTCAGTGGCGCAGCGGGCTCCGCGCCGGCCTCGCGCAGGATGCGCAGCAACTGCTCGGCATCGATGGTCGGCGAATCGCTGCGCATGGCGGCTTGTTCAAGCACGTTGCGCAGCTCGCGGATATTGCCCCGCCAGGGCTGCCCCATGAGCAGCGCCAGCGCATCAGGGCGCAGCTCCGGCGGAGCGGTGCCGTTGCGCAGCGCCATGTCTTCTCCCAGCAGTTCCACCAAAGCAGGAATGTCGCTGCGCCGTTCGCGCAGCGGCGGCACCCGCAGCGGCAACACGTGCAGCCGGTAATAGAGGTCTTCGCGAAACTGCCCCGCCTGCACCAGCGCGCTCAAGTCGCGCGAGGTCGCTGCCACCACGCGCACATCGAAAGGCACCAGTTGGTTGGAACCCAGCGGCTCGATCTCACCTTCTTGCAAGGCGCGCAGGAGCTTGGCCTGCAGGCTTTGCGGCATGTCGCCGATTTCGTCCAAAAACAGGGTTCCGCCATCGGCCAGCTTGAACTTGCCCTCCCGCCCTCGTTTGTCGGCGCCGGTGTAAGCACCGGGAGCTACGCCGAAGAACTCGGCCTCCAGCAAGGTGTCAGGCACCGCTGCAATATTGACGCTGACAAATGGCCCTGCGGCTCGTTCGGAGGCGGAATGGATCGCATGCGCCAGCAGTTCTTTGCCGGTGCCTGTTTCCCCCAATAACAGCACCGGGCTGGTCGACTGCGCCGCGCGCCGCGCCTGGCGCTTGATTTCCGTGGCTGCCGGGCTGGAGCCGACAAAACTGGCAAAGGTGTGCCGCGCCCTGCGCGTGCCATCGCCCACCCCCACATTGGCGCGCTGCTGGCGCCCGCGCTGTGCAGCCAGCTCTCGCCGGGCGTCATCCAGATCGCGTTGCAGCAGCGCGAATTTGCTGATCAGCGGCTGCAGCGTGGTTTCCGGATGGTCGAACAGCACGATGCCGATAGCACCGATGACACTGCCGTCATCGCCTCTGAGTGGAATGCGGCTGACAACGAAGGTGCCCGCGCGGTTGGTCAACAAGTCGATCAGCACTGCTTCGCCGGTCTCGAGCACTCGGCGCATCTGGGTGTTGGGGATCACTTTTTCCAACAGCTGGCCCACGAACTGGTCGACCGCGGTGAAGCCCAAATCTGGCAAGAAGCGTTGGTAGCCTTCATTCACCCAGACGATGCGACCGCTCAGGTCCACCAAAAACATGCCCTGACTGACGCTGGAGAACAGGTGGAACATGGAGCGTGCCGCCAGCGCCAGAATGCCCTTCGCATCAAGCGGCAGGGCGGGGGTGTCTGGGGCGAACGCATCCATGGCGGGATGGTAACGCGCTGGTAATCCGCAGATTGCGCGCCTTGAATGCGCCACCCCGCATCGCGGCACAATGCTGCGCATGGAACAACCCAACGCGGTGCGCATCGACAAATGGCTCTGGTCCGCGCGTTTCTTCAAGACGCGCAGCTTGGCTGCCGAAGAAATTGCGCGCGGCCGGGTGCAGGTGAACGGCGCTACCGCAAAGGCCTCACGCGAAGTGCGGCCCGGCGATACGGTCGATCTGCGCCAGGGCCAGATGCCGCGCGCAGTGGTGGTGCGCGGTGTCAGTACCAGCCGCGGCCCGGCGCCGGTCGCGCAGCTGCTTTATGAGGAAACGCCTGAGAGCCTCGCAACGCGGGCCCGGCTGAGTGAACGCGAGCGCCTGGCGCCTGAGCCCGCAGCGGGGTTGATCGACGGCAGACCCACCAAGCGGGACCGTCGCAGTATGGACAAGCTCAATGACAAGCCAAGCGACTGGGGCAGCCGCTGGAGTGCGGCGCTGGACGAGTGAGCGAAACAGCGCTGTTGTCGACGGGCAGTCACCCCGTTTCGCGTGGTGGTGCAACCCACAATCAAGCTTCTGCCCGGAAAATCGGAGCGCCTTTTTGCGAAGCCCTCTGAGCAGCAGTCGGGCGATATAGTGGCTGCAAGAGTCGGGCGCAGCATCACTCGTTCGCAGCGCTGGAAGGCGCCGGCTCCCAGGTCTGCCACCCCTGTGCAAGCCGTCGAATGAAAGTGAAACGATGTTCCCTGAATACCGCGACCTGATCACCCGACTGAAGACCACCGACCACCACTTCACCCGGCTCTTCGACAAACACAACAGCCTGGATGAAAAAATCACCCAGATGGTGGCGGAAACAGGCCCTTCTGCCGATCTGCAGATCGAAGCGCTAAAGAAGCAGAAGCTGCACCTCAAGGACGAGATCTACGCCCTGTTGAAAAGCAAGGGCGCAGAGGCCTGAGACAACGAGCGCAGCGGCGCTTGCCCTGCCCCACGCGCTTGCTCAAGCGCCGGCCCCGCACAGGGCGACACAGCCGGTGTGCGTGGCCGGGCTTTCTTTTCGAAACCCGCGCTGCAACCTCCCCGTCAGTCTTTTGCAGTTCGGTGGTAGCTGCTGAATACGCGGGTCCCGCCATCCCGCGCCACCAGCAGTACGTCGAAGGGGTCGCGCCGCCCACCATAGACGTCGCCATCCATCCCAGGCGAGCCCACCGGCATCCCAGGCACGGTCAAACCCAGCGCGTTCGGCTTTTGCGCCAGCAATCTGCGCACATCGTCGGCCGGTACATGGCCTTCCACGAGATAGCCACCCACCAGCGCGGTGTGGCACGAACCCAGCTTTTGCGGCAGGCCGAGCCGGCTGCGCACCGCGTTGTTGCCGCTGTCATGCACTGTGACCGCAAAGCCGTTGGCTTCCATATAGCTGACCCAGTCTTTGCAGCAACCGCAGTTTGGATCTTTCCAGACCTCGACCGGGGTCGCCGCGGCGCTAGCGCCCTTGGCAGCAGCGGCGCGCGCCAGCCCCGGAGCGATGCCGGCGGCGCCGATCAGACCGAGTGCCGCAAGCAAGTGACGCCGCTGCGATTGGTGCCGGGTCGCCGTGCCGTCAAACGCCAAAGCAGCGCAAACCCGGGACAAACGCGAAGATGCAAGGGAAGGAAGAGACATGAGAAATCCTGACAAAAATAAGTGTTCTGGGAGACCAGCGTGCAGACGTTGTAACCGCAGCGCTGCTTCAAAAAAAGGTGAAAAGGTGAAAAGGTGGCCAGCACTTCGCAACCGCCAGAGACGCGTACAAGCTGCGAGCGCTGCATAACCGCACCGCCCCCTCAGCCCCCTCAGCCCCCTCACCCAGCCTCAGGCGGAATCGGTGGTCTGAACGCCAGCACCACCAGGGCATCTGCAAAATCCACACCTGTGTCCGACGTGACGCAAACCAGATTCGGCCCCCGGCGGCAGACCACTGCATGTGACGAGAGCCCGATAGTGGCGCATGCAAGACATACTGGACAACTGTCGCACCGTGCAGTTGAAGCACCGTCGTGGACGCAATCCACGTTCATGTCAAAAGCGCCCATCTCCTGGCAATCCGGCGCGTTTTGATCTGTCACGTCTGCGGCGTCTGCAGCGGGATTCAGAACCCCATTCGCGACCGCTTGCGCCGAGGCCATGACGGAAGCGGGAATCGGTAACGCCAATGCCGTTTCAGGACCCACCAACCCGCACGCGACCAGCAGAAAGAAAGCGAGGGTTAGAAACAGGCGACGCATGTCAGCATGGAGTCCATCTGGAGCACGCTGGTTCCCTGTCGCATCACCGTTTGCTATTATTTATATAGCTTGTAGCGCTTGCTGCATAAGCTCTCAAGGCTATCTTGGCCTACATTTCTAGGCCGCCAATTGCGTCTCGCTCTCGCTATCGCTACTAGCCGTTCCATGCGACGGCTCAGCCTCGGCTCGCAGCATACGCAAGCCGTTGGCCACTACCAGCAGGCTGGTCCCCATGTCAGCGAACACAGCCATCCACATCGTGGCCTGCCCGGCCAGTGCGAGCGCCAAAAACACCAGCTTGATGCCAATCGCCAGGCTGATGTTCTGCACCAGTACCCGATGCGTGCGGCGCGAGAGGCGCACTGTTTCGGCCACTCGGCGCAGGTCGTCGTTCATGATGACCACGTCGGCGGTTTCCATGGCGACATCGGTGCCGGCGGCGCCCATGGCAAAACCGATGTCGGCCTTGGCGAGCGCGGGCGCGTCGTTGATGCCGTCACCCGCCATAGCCGTCATGCCGTGCTGGCGCTGCAAGGCGGCGATCGCGCCCAGTTTGTGCTCGGGCAACAGGTCGGCCTGCACCTCGTCAATGCCAGCGGCACGCGCGGCCGCCTGCGCAGCGGCGCTGTGGTCGCCGGTCAACATGACGGGAGTGATGCCGAGCTCGCGCAAGGCCTGCACAGCACTGGCCGCCTGCGGACGCGGCGTGTCTGCCACGGCAAACAGCGCGCGCACGGCGCTGCGGTCCGCCAGCAGCGTCACACTGCGGCCCTGCGCCTCATGCTGCGCCGCAGCCGCTTCGACCGCTTCAGTCCACAGGCCCAACTCGCGCATCCAGCGCCGGTTGCCCAGCTGCCAGCGCTCACCGTTGATCCGCGCTTCCACACCGCGGCCGGCCTGTGCCGTGAAGTCAGCCACGTCGGGCAGCGCTCCATCGGACGCCTGCAGGCCTTGGCCGATGGCCTTCGATACCGGATGGTCAGAGCGGCCGGTCAGGGCCAGCGCCACATCATGTGCGGCATCGCTACCAAAAGCGTGCTGACCCACCAGCACCGGGCGACCCGTGGTGATGGTGCCGGTCTTGTCAAACGCCACCACCTTGATCTTGCGCGCCTCTTCAAGCCAAGCACCGCCTTTGATCAGAATGCCGCGCCGCGCGGCGGATGCCAGTGCGCTGACCACGGTCACCGGAGTTGACAGCACCAGGGCGCAAGGGCAGGCGATGACCAGCAGCACGAGCGAGCGGTAGATGGCATCGAGCCAGGGCCAACCCAGCAGCAGCGGCGCACCCACTGCGACCAGGACCGCCATCACGAACACTGCCGGTGTGTAAACGGTAGCAAACCGGTCGACCAGCCGCTGAGTGGGAGCGCGCGTGGCCTGCGCGTCTTCGACCGCGCGAATGATGCGGTC
>JBBSRE010000071.1:0-10182 GCA_038243365.1 Burkholderiales bacterium
CAGGCGTCAGCATGGAAGCGACGGCATCAAAAACCACCGAGGGCGTGCCCGCCAGTTGGCCATCCGCCGCCAGCATGCTGCCGTCTTTCAACTTGACCATCGGCTTGGGGGCAACAACTTTCACGCTAGCCCCCTCTTTCATGGCCGCTTTCTTGAGTTTGTCCAGCGCCGCACCGTCTGATCCCTCGGCCACCAAGATGCCCACGCAGCGCCCCTGCAGGGTGTGCTTCATCTTGGCGATCATCGCTACAGCCGGTGACGGCGGGAAGTCTTGCGGAGGCACGGCGGCGGGCGGTGCGGCAGGCATGCTCGGCAGGCCGAGGCCATCCGCCACACGCTTGGCCAGACCCTCGTCGATGTGGCGCAAATGCCCGACCACGGCTTCACGCACATGCTGCGTCTGCACCTTGGAAAGCTCAAAAACATAAGCCGAGGCAATGTGCGCCTGCTCTGGCGCGCTCTGGCTGATGAAGAACTGCCGTGCCTGGCTGTAGTGGTCGGCAAAGCTCTCAGGACGCACGCGCCCTTTCACGCCGTCGTCGGGACGTTCCGCAAAGTGACGTGGAGTGCCCTGCGCCTGGCTAGCGCGCGGGCTGTCGGGTTGCAGGCTGCTGGGTTCGTAGTTGACACGGCCCTTGGGCATCTGCGTCTGCATATGGCCGTCGCGCTGGTTATTGTGGAACGGGCACTTGGGCGCATTGATCGGAATCTGCGTGAAGTTCGGACCGCCCAGGCGAATGAGCTGGGTGTCGAGGTACGAAAACAAGCGGCCCTGCAGCAATGGATCGTTGCTGAAGTCGATTCCTGGCGGCACGTTGGCAGGGCAAAAAGCCACTTGCTCGGTTTCGGCAAAAAAGTTGTCGGGCCAGCGGTTCAGCACCATGCGACCCACCATGCGAAGCGGTACCAGTTCCTCGGGGATGATCTTGGTAGCGTCCAGGTGGTCGAAAGGAAATTTGGCGGCGTCGTCTTCAGTGAACAGCTGCACGCCCAGTTCCCATTCGGGGAAGTCGCCGCCGGTGATGGCTTCAAACAGGTCGCGTCGGTGGAAGTCGTTGTCAGCGCCCTGCAGCTTGGCCGCTTCGTCCCACACCGTAGATTGCAGACCCAATTTCGGGCGCCAGTGGAACTTGACGAAGGTGCTCTTTCCTTCGGCGTTCAGGAAGCGAAAGCTGTGAATGCCAAAGCCTTCCATCATGCGCAGGCTGCGGGGAATGGCGCGGTCGCTCATGGCCCAGATGACAGTGTGCATGGATTCGGGCATCAACGAGATGAAATCCCAGAAGGTGTCGTGGGCCGATGCCGCCTGCGGAAAGCCACGATCGGGCTCCATCTTGACGGCGTGCACCAGGTCGGGAAACTTCATGGCGTCCTGAATGAAGAACACCGGAATGTTGTTCCCCACCAGGTCCCAGTTGCCTTCCTGCGTGTAGAACTTGACCGAAAAACCACGCACGTCGCGCGGAGTGTCGACCGAGCCCGCGCCGCCGGCCACGGTGGAAAAGCGGGCGAAGAGCGGGGTTTGCGTGCCCACCTCGGTCAGTATCTTGGCGGTGGTGAACTCAGCCAGAGAATCGGTGAGCTCAAAAAAGCCATGGGCGGCCGAACCCCGCGCGTGCACTACGCGCTCAGGGATGCGCTCGTGGTCGAAGTGGGTAATCTTCTCGCGCAGGATGAAGTCTTCCAGCAGCACAGGGCCGCGCGGTGTGCTGGTCAGCGAGTTCTGGTTGTCAGGCACCACGATGCCCTGCTGCGTGGTGAGCGCCGGGTGATTCCCGTCCGCCTGCTGCTGCAGTTCGTCGCCGTGGCCGCGCATGTCTGCGCCACCCGTTGCAGCGCCTGGGGAGAGTTGTTGGTTCGTGCCGGCGTCTTTTGACTGGGCCATGGGGAGTGCTCCTGTGGGTCTGTCTGTAGGGGAAATGAGAAGGCTCAATAGGCCCAGCGCGAGATGGTGGAGCCCCGAGTGCGGACACGGCGTAGGACGCCTTCGCAGTTGCCCCTCGTCCTGAGCGACCGCTGCGTCTGGCCTGTTTGTTACCCTCCACGTCCACGAGACCCCATCCAAAAGCAAGAGGAACCAGCGTGCGCCTTCGCAACCACTTTTTCGCGGCTTCCGTGCTGTGCGCCCCCATCGCAGCGCTCGCCCTGCAAATCAGCAGTTTTTCGCCCCAGGGCGAGGTGGCAAAAGTGAAGCAGGTCGTGGCGCGCTTTGATGCACCGGCGGTGCGCTTTGGCGACCCCAAGGCGCCGGCACCCTTCACCCTTCAGTGCAGCGACGCCGCGGCCAGTAAAGGCAGCGGCCGCTGGACCAGCGAGCGCGAGTGGGTATTTGATTTCGAGCGCGATCTGCCGCCCGGCATGCGTTGCACCGCGCAGCCAGCTCCCAGCCTTAAATCACCCTCTGGCGCAGACTGGACAAGCGCCAAAAGCTATGCTTTCAATAGCGGCGGACCGTTTGTTGAGCGCATCAAGCCTGGAACCTGGCAAGAGCTGGATGAAGAGCAAATCTTCGTGCTGCAGCTGAGCGGCCCGGCCACGTTGCAAAGTGTGAAGGCCAGCGTCTGGTGCAGCATGGAAGGCTTGGGCGAGCGCATCCCGGTGCGCATGGTGGAAGGGGCCCAGCGCAGCACCCTGCTCAAGGCGCTGGGGCTGGAAAAAGCCGCAACCGAGGCGCCGCTGGCTACGGCCACGCTTGCCTGCAACCGGCGCTTGACGCCCGGTGCCAAGCTGCAGCTGGTGGTGGGCAAAGGCCTCGCCACGCCGAGCGGCGTCATCACCCAAATTGAGAAGAGGTTTGACTTCACGGTGCGCGAGGCCTTCACGGCCGAGAGCCGCTGCGAGCGGGAGAACGCGCAAGCCGCTTGCCTGCCGATCCGGCCCCTGCGCATCGCGTTCAGCGCGCCGGTGCCGCGCAAACTGGCGGCAGAAATTCGTCTTCGTGGTGAGCATGAAGCGCTCAAACCCAGCTTCGATGATGACGAGGGCGACGCGGGAACACGCAGTGCGAAGCCTGCGCCTGCAGACACGTTGGTCGACAGCGTGAGCTTTGCAGCGCCTTTTGCCGAGCGCGCGACCTATGCCGTTGAATTGCCCAAGGGCTTTGCCGATGCCAGTGGTCGCAGCTTGGCCAACGGCTCCATGTTTCCGCTGCAGATCGCCATGGGTGCGATGCCGCCGCTGGCCAAATTTGCAGCCTCGCCGTTTGGTGTCGTGGAGCGCTTTGCCGAGGGCCCGGACGGCCCGGCGCTGTTGCCGATTACGCTGCGCAAGGTCGAGTCTGAGCTTCAGGTGCAAACGCTGAGTCCAGGGCAGGCGCGGGTTGGCGCACAGATGCAGACCATCACGCCTCAGCGCGATGCCGACATCATTGCCTGGTACCGAAAGGTGCACCGCTGTGACGCCAACTCGGTGCCGCGCAAGATGGCTGAGCGCGATGTGAAGGGAAGGCTACCTGCTGTCACCGAAGCGGATGGACAGCGCTACGTGCAGACGCGCATGCTTTCCCTGCTCACCGGGCACGCCGGCGTGCGTTCCACCAACTTGCCGCGCGCCGAGGCGTCTGATCCCCGGCCGTTCGAGGTGGTGGGCGTGCCGCTTACCCCTGGTTTCCATGTGCTGGAAGTGGCGTCGCCGCTGTTGGGCGCCGCGCTGCTGGCGCCTGAGCACGGCGCCGGTCGCACGATGTACGTGCGCAGCAGCGCGCTGGTCACCAACCTGGGCGTGCACTTCAAGTTGGGCCGCGAAAATTCACTGGCTTGGGTGACCACGCTCGACAAGGGCGAAGTGGTGGCCGGTGCCAAAGTGCAGGTATCCACCTGCGACGGCCGTGTGGTGGCGCAGGCCACCACCGATGACCAGGGCCGTGCGCCCATTGCCAACCTTCCGGTAGATCCTCCAAACTGCCACAGCAAGGGCGACGATGGCGCCGGGGCGGATGGCTATTTTGTCAGCGCCCGCACGACCGGTGCCGATGGCGTGGCCGACATGGCCTTCACCTGGACCGACTGGCAGCGCGGCATTGAATCGTGGCGCTTCAACGTGCCCACGAGCCGCAGCGCCACCCCCGAACAGCTCGCCCACACCGTGTTTGACCGCACCTTGGTGCGAGCCGGTGAAACCGTGTCGATGAAGCACTTGCTGCGGGTCCAGACCGGTAGCGGTTTTGGCTTGGCCGAGAACGAGCCATCTACGCTGGTGGTCACCCACATCGGCAGCGGCCAGCAGTTCACGCAGCCGCTCGAATGGCGCAGCACCGCTACCGGCGGGCGCAGCGCCGAGAGCAGCTTCGCGGTGCCGCCAGCAGCCAAGCTGGGTGTGTACAGCGTGGCACTGCGCATGGACGGCAAGCGTGCACATACGCTGGATTCCGGCCAGTTCCGCGTGGAAGAATTTCGCCTGCCGGTGTTGGAAGGGCGTTTGAACCCTGAACAAAAAATGCCTTTGGTGAATCTGCGCAAGGTGCCGGTAGAACTGCAGGTGAACTATGTAGCCGGCGGGCCCGCTGCGCGCCTGCCGGTGCGGGTCTCGGCTCTGGTGCGGCGCAAGTCGCTGCAATTTTCCGACTACGACGCCTTCAGCTTTACGCCGCCGCGGCCACGCGACGAAAGCGAAAAGAACGCGGCTGCCCCTGCGGATGATGAGAGTGAAGCGGCCGATGACGCGCCCGCGCCGGGCGATGCCCGTGTAGTCGCCGACAAGCTGCCCGCAACGCTAGATGCCAAGGGCACTGCGCGAGTCACCATCGAACCCGTGCCGCGCGCCGCCAGCGCGCAAGAGCTGGTGCTGGAGGCCACCTATGCTGACCCAAGCGGTGAAGTGCAGACGCTCAGCAGCAGCCGTACCCTGTGGCCGGCAGCTGTGGTGGCAGGCATCAAGACCGAAGGCTGGGTCTCCTCCGGCGACAAGGCAAAGTTTCAGGTGCTGGCGCTCTCGCCCGACGGCAAGGCCATGGCGGGCGTGCCGCTGCAGGTGCAGGCCATCGCCCGCACGACCACCAGCAGCCGCAAGCGCATCGTGGGAGGCTTCTACAGCTACGACAACCACACCGACACGCGCGATTTGGGCACCGTGTGCACTGGCAAGAGCGATGCGCGCGGCCTGCTGTTGTGCGAGGCCCGCATGGACGATGTCGGCCAGATCGAACTGGTCGCCACCGCGCGTGACAAGGATGGCAACACCTTCGATGCAGCGTCCAGCATCTGGGTCACGCGGGCCGGCGAACAATGGTTCGGCGGCGAGAACCACGACCGCATCGACGTGCTGCCCGAGCAGCGCAGTTACCAGCCCGGCGAGACGGCGCGCCTGCAAGTGCGCATGCCGTTTCGCGACGCCACAGCCTTGGTGGCAGTGGAGCGCGAGGGCATTCTGGAGACCCATGTGGTCAAGCTCTCTGGCAAGGACCCGACGGTCTCGGTCAAGGTGCAACCCGAGTGGGGCCCGAATGTGTTCATCAGCGTGTTGGTGCTGCGCGGGCGCCTGCACGAGGTGCCCTGGTACAGCTTTTTCACCTGGGGCTACAAGGCGCCGCGCGAATGGTGGGGTGCGTTCTGGGTGGATGGCAAGCAGTACAAGGTGCCCACCGCACTCATCGACCTGAGCAAGCCGGCGTTTCGCTTCGGCATGGCCGAAATCAAGGTCGGCGCTGCAGCGCACCGCATAGCCGTGAAGGTGGCCGCCGACCAGGCCAGTTACCCGGTGCGCGGCAAGGCCGA
Source organism: Burkholderiales bacterium (assembly GCA_038243365.1). Classification (GTDB taxonomy): domain Bacteria; phylum Pseudomonadota; class Gammaproteobacteria; order Burkholderiales; family Burkholderiaceae_C; genus Simplicispira. The sequence continues at coordinate 5,712 of JBBSRE010000071.1, forward strand.
GGTGACCATCACCGCCACGCTGCCCAATGGCAAACCCGCCGCCAACGCCGAAGTGGCGGTAGCCGCCGTCGACCAGGCGCTGCTTGAACTCATGCCGAACACGAGCTGGAACCTTCTGGAGGCCATGCTCCAGCGCCGCGCCTGGGGCGTGCAGACGGCCACGGCGCAAATGGAAATTGTCGGCCGGCGTCACTACGGCAAAAAGGCCGTGCCTGCGGGCGGCGGCGGTGGCCGCGCGCCGACGCGGGAACTGCTCGACACGCTGCTGCTCTGGCAGCCCGTCGTCAAGCTCGATGAGAAGGGCCAAGCGCGTGTCACGGTGCCGCTGAACGATGCGCTCACCAGCTTTCGCATCGTCGCCGTAGCCGATTCAGGCGTGGGATTGTTCGGCATGGGCGGCACCACCATCCGCGCCACGCAGGATTTGCAGATCATCAGCGGTCTGCCACCGTTGGTGCGCGAAGGCGACCAATTTCGCGCACAAATGACGCTGCGCAACACCACCGACAAGGCGATGAAGGTGGAGGTAGCTCCGCGTGCCACCCTCATCGATCTGAAGCCGCAGACGGTGGACATCCCTGCCAACGAAGCCCGCGAGCTCGCCTGGGACGTGACGGCACCGGTGTCACTGGGTCAGACGCGCGCCCAATCCATCCTGTGGGAGATCGAAGCGCACGACCTGCTGGGAGGCCCGGCAGGAGCGGCCGGCGCGAAAGACGCGCTCAAGGCGCAGCAGCGCATCGTGCCGGCGGTGCCGGTGTCGGTGCAGCAGGCCACGCTGGTGCAGCTCGATGGCAGTTACCAGCTTCAGGTGGCGCCGCCACCCACCGCCTTGGCCGGCCGCGGCGGCATCAGCCTGGCGCTGCAGCCCAAGTTGGCAGAAGGGCTGCCGGGCGTGCGCGACTGGTGGGCGCGCTATCCCTACAGTTGCCTGGAACAACAGGCCAGCAAAGCCATTGGGCTGGAAGACCCCGTCGCCTGGCGCGCCCTGATGGCGCGTGTGCCGACTTACCTGGATGAAGACGGCCTTGCGAGCTACTTTCCGCCTAGCGCCGGCGAGACCCGACGCGGCAGCGACACGCTCACGGCGTACCTGCTGGCGTCATCCGATGAGGCCGCCAAGCTCGACCCGACCATGGCGCTGCCCGATGCCGTGCGCGCGCCCATGGAGCGTGGGCTGGTCGCGTTTGTCGAAGGGCGGATAGAGCGCAAATTCTGGAGCCCGCGTGCCGACCTGGAAATGCGCAAGCTCGCCGCGATAGAGGCGCTCTCCCGCAGTGGCAAGGCGCAGGCGCGCATGCTCTCCAGCATCACCATCTCGCCTAGCCAGTGGCCCACGCATGCGGTGCTTGATTGGATGAACATCCTGCGCCGCGTGACTGGCGTCGCCAACCAGGCAGAGCGACTCAAAGAGGCGGAGCAGATCTTGCGCGCGCGCCTGAACTACCAGGGCACGCGCGTGGCCTTCAACACCGAACAGCAGGACAACTGGTGGTGGCTGATGCAGGGCGCTGATGTGAATGCCGCGCGGCTGTTGCTCACCGTGATGAACGAGCCGGCCTGGCAAAGTGAACTGCCACGCCTGGTCACCGGCTTCATCGCCCGCCAGCAAAACGGCGCCTGGCACACCACCACCGCCAACCTGTGGGGTGCGCTGGCGCTGCGCCAGTTCTCGGCAAAGTTCGAGCGCGAACCCGTGGCAGGCACTACCAGCGCGGCGCTGGGTGCCGAGACTGCCCGTGTCGACTGGGCCCAAGTGGTGCGCCGCACGCCGACGGATGCCGAGGGCGCGCCGCACGCCGCCCGCAGCTTTGGCGCGCCGGCAGCGCCCGGCATGCTCAGCGGCAACCGCATGTTCCTGGCCTGGCCTGCCGCCGGCGAAGGCAACTTGGCGGTCACGCATCCAGGCACCGGCAAGCCGTGGCTGACGGTGCAGTCGCTGGCGGCGGTACCTCGTACCGCCCCGATCGACGCGGGCTACCGCGTGCGCCGCACGGTGGTGGCGGTGGAGCAAGCCGACAAGAAGCTGCCCGCCGGCCAGTATTCGCGCGGCGATGTGCTGCGCGTGACGCTGGAGGTGGATGCCAGTGCCGACATGACCTGGGTGGCCATCACCGACCCGATACCCGGCGGCGCCACGATTCTCGGCGGCGGCCTGGGCCGCGACTCGGCCATTGCCACGCAAAATGAAAAGCGTTCGGGCAGCGGCTGGCCGGCGTTCGAGGAGCGCAGCTTCGAGGCTTTCCGCAGCTACTACGAATACCTGCCCAAAGGCAAAGTCACGATGCAATACACAGTGCGCCTGAACAACGCCGGCACCTTCGCGCTGCCGCCGACACGGGTGGAAGCGCTGTACGCGCCGGAGATGTTTGGCGAGTCGCCGAACGCAGCGGTGAAAGTGCTGCAGCAAAAGTAGATGAACTCATCAGGTGCTATTGAAAGCGGAGCTGCTTGCGCATTGCCCTATTGCGCTACAGCCAATTTTAGTAATATTTTGCGTTGTTCGGTGAACCGCTCAACGCCGGCTCAGGGCGATGGCCGACAGCCAGACTGTTTAGCCGCGGGCAAGATCAGCGCTGCAAATTGGCGCGTGCCTGCGTGCTCGGCCATTCGTTCCGGGGCGGAGCCAGGCTGGCAGGATCTGTGTGTGCCAGGGTGTGCGTACCCACTTTGGATGATTGCCATGTCCGGTGGCCCTGCACCCGCATTGATCGGCCATTGATCGGCGTGTGCGCGCCGCCTTTCAGGAGACACCATGTCAGACATGCCAAGCCCTGAACCTTCAATGCCCGAAGCAGGCGGAATGGCGCTGGAGCCTGCCGCTGAGACTGGCCCGTTGCCCGCGTCCCAGCCGACGCCTCGCACCACGCTGGCCGCTCCCGTGGTGGTGCCGGCTCTGCTGGTCCTGGGCGCGTTGCTGCTGTACTGCACGCTGGACCCGGAGGGCGCCGGAAAGTTGTTCTCTGGCGCGCAGGGCTGGACGATTGGCCACTTCGACTGGTTCTACACCTCGGTCGTCACGCTGTTTCTGGTGTTTCTCGTGCTCATCGCATCGAGCCGGTTCGGCGACATCAAGCTGGGCCCGGACGACTCCAAACCTGAGTTCAATTTTGTCTCCTGGACGGCGATGTTGTTTGCTGCCGGCATGGGCATTGGACTGATGTATTTCGGCGTGGCGGAACCTCTGCAGCACTTTCTCAAACCGCCCACTCAGGTCGGCGGCACGCCCGCCGCCGCGCAGGAAGCCATGGCGGTGACCTTCTTTCACTGGGGTTTTCACGCTTGGGCGGTTTACGGAACCATGGGTCTGGTGCTGGCGTACTTCGGCTTTCGCTACAACCTCCCGCTGACCTTGCGTTCGGGGCTGTATCCGCTGCTCAAGGAACGTATCAACGGCCCCATCGGCCACGCGGTGGATGCGTTTGCGCTGGTCGGCACCATCGCCGGCATTGCCACCACGCTGGGTTATGGCGCGCTGCAGCTGGCAGCGGGATTGGGGCGCGTTGGCGGCTGGGACACCTCCACCAATGTGTTTCGCGTCGGCGTCATCGTGGTGGTCGTGGGGCTGGCCGGCATTTCGGCCGTCACCGGGCTCGACAAGGGCGTGCGCCGGTTGAGTGAACTCAACCTATCGCTCTCGTTCCTGCTGCTGGGGTTTGTGATCATTGCGGGCCCCACGGTGTTTCTGTTTCAGGCGCTGAGCGAGAACGTCGGCCACTATCTGTCGCAGTTGGTGTCGATGTCGCTGCGTACTTTTGCCTATGAACCCACGCGCGATGCCGGCTGGTTCGGCGGTTGGACCATTCTGTATTGGGCCTGGTGGATTTCCTGGTCACCCTTCGTCGGCATGTTCATCGCGCGCATTTCGCGCGGGCGCACGATTCGCCAGTTCATCGTCGGTGTATTGCTGGTGCCCACGGCGTTCAACCTGCTGTGGATGACGGCGTTTGGCAATAGCGCGATCTGGATGGACACGCATGCCGCCCAAGGCGCTCTGGCAGCCACTGTCGGCAATGTGGATGCACTGCTGTTCAACTTCCTGGACTTGCTGCCCTGGTCTACCGCGGTGTCGTGGCTGGCCATTGTGCTGATCGGCGTGTTCTTCATCACTTCCGCCGACTCGGGTGCCTTTGTCGTGGACACCATCGCCTCGCGCGGGCATCCGCGATCACCCGTGTGGCAACGCTTGTTCTGGGCGGCAGTGCTGGGCGTGACGGCGGTGGTGCTCCTGCTAGCGGGTGGCCTCAAGGCGTTGCAGGCCATGACGCTGGTGGCTGCCTTGCCAGTGGCGCTCATCATGCTGGTGCTGTGTTGGGGGCTGTGGCGCGGTTTGGTGGCGGACAGCACGCACACGGCGCGTGACCTGGCCCCTGCGACCCACTTCTGGAGTGGCGCCCACTGGAAGCACCGACTGGAGCAAATGGTGCGGGATTCGACCGAGGCCGAAGTGCGCACCTTCATGGGCCTTACC
>JBBSRE010000072.1:0-10179 GCA_038243365.1 Burkholderiales bacterium
ATGGTTTTTGGGTCCAGTCCTGCAGCGCGCGCGGTCAGCGCCGCCTTCATCCAGTCCTGGCTTCCCACGCTACCGCCGGCACCAAACACCACCTTGCTGGGATCCGCCTTGATGGCGGCCACGAGGTCAGCGACGGTCTTGAAGGGCGAGCTCTCGGCCACAATGACCGCGCCGTAATCGGTGCCAATCGCCGCCAGCCAGCGCACGTCGTTCTCGTTGTAGCGGCCGAATTTGCCCTGCGCCAGGTTCAGCAGCGAGCCGCCCGAGAACGCGATGATGGTGTTGGCCTCGTCAGGCCGCTGGGCCACCACAGCGTTGTACGCGACCGCGCCAATGCCGCCCGGCATGTAGCTCACGCGCATGGGGTCGGACGTGTACTTGCCGGCCAACAGGGCGCTTTGCGCCAGCTTGCAGGTCAGGTCAAAGCCGCCGCCGGGCTTGGCTGGGGCGATGCATTCGGTCTTGTCGAGCGGGCCGGCGGAGGCAGCTGACATGCCGAGCGTGAATGCTGTAAAAGCAGCGAGGATTGAGCGGGAAATAGGCACGTGGGTCTCCTTGATGAGGGTTGGGGCTGGCAACTCTGGCGAGGGGCCACGCACCACCCTGGCCACTGTAGGGAGTGCTGCCTTTCGCGCGGCTTTCAAAAGGCGCCCTCAAAAAACAGGGTTATCCCTGATCGAGGGAGCGACCTACCGTGCATCTGCGGCTCAGAGGTCCTCATTCGGGCCGTTGGCGGGCCAGCAGAGCGTCGCCCGCAGGCCGGGTGCGGCGCTGTACCGATGGACTGCGTCCAGTGTCAACCGGCCGCCATGGCGCTCGGCAATCGCGTTGGCGATGGCCAAGCCGAGGCCACTGCCTTGAGCCGCAGGCAACTCCAGTGCCTGCGGCTGTTGCGCGTGGTCGCCGGGCGCTGCTTGCACGCGAAGGAAGCGCTCGCCGACGCGGGCGCGGTTTTCTGGCGACATGCCCGGCCCGCTGTCGATCACGCACAGCAGCGCGGTGCTGCCATCCACTCGCCCCTCCACTGTCACATGCCCGCCAGCGGGTGTGTGCACCAGGGCGTTGTGCACCAGATTGGACAAGGCCTCGGCAAGCAGTGCCTCGTGCCCGACCACATGCAAAGGCGCGTGGCAGTGTGTGTCGCCGGGCACTTCGGGCGGCGCCTCGAATCCCAGATCGATGTGACGGCTACGCGCCAGAGGCCACAGGCGGCGCGTGGTCGCTTCGGCCAGCGCGTGCAGATCGAACGCTGCAGGTTGCAAAGCAGCCGCGTCGGCGCGCGCCAGCGCCAGCATCTGGTTGGTCTGGCGAATCGCGTCGTCCAGTTGCTGCGCCATCGCGCGCAGCGCTGCATCCTTGCGAGCGGCGTCGCTCTCGCGCAGCGCAAACCCCATTTGCGTGGCCAGGGTGGTGAGCGGCGTGCGCAGCTGGTGCGAGGCATCGTCCACGAACCGGCGGCGCGCCTCCAGCGCATCTCGGTAGCGGCGGGCGTGCTGATTCAGTGCGTCTACCAGCGGCTGCACATCTGCGGGCACTTCATCGGTGCGCACGGGCGTGAGGTCGTCTGGCCTGCGCGCGGCGATGTCGGCGCGCAGGCGTTGCAGCGGGCGCAGCGCAACCTGTACCGCCAGCACCACCATGGCCAGTGCAGCAATCAGCAGAAACAGGTCGCGCGCCACAGCGTCCAGCACCAATTGGCGCGTGAAATCCTGCCGGCTCTCCAGCGTTTCGGCGATCTGGATCACCACGCGGGACGATTGCGATCCTTGCGAGAGCGGCCGGTCCAGCTGGCGTGCGTAGCTTCCCAGGCGCACCTGCGTACCGAAATAGACCGCATCCTGAAACTGCGGCGCGCCATCCACCAGCGTATTCGGCGGATGTGGCAGGTCGGCATTGCCGATCTGTACCAAGCCATCGCCACTTTCCACGCTGTAGAACACCTGACCGCTGGCCGTCAGCTCAAAAAACTCCAGCATGCGGTAGGGTAGCTCCACTGACAGGCCGCCGCTGGCGGTGGAAATGTTGGCGTCCATCGCCTTGATGGCGCCCAGCAGTGAGCGGTCAAACGCCGCGTTGGCGGCGGCCAATGCGGTGCGCCAGCTCACCACCAGTTCCAGGCCCATCACCGTGAGCAGGCCAGGCAGCAGCACCACCAGCAGGGTGCGGCGCAAGCTCCAGTGCGACCAGCGCAGCATGTCAGCCGCGGGAAGAAGAGGCAGTGTCCGCGCTGCTTTCCGCGCCTTCGGGAACGGCGTTCGCCGGCGCATCGGGCTCCAGCACATAGCCCAGTCCGCGGAGCGTGTGAATGTGCACGCCGCTACCAGCCAGGCGCTTGCGCAGCCGGTGCACCAGCACTTCCATGGCTTCGGGCGATACGTCGGCCTCATCGGCAAAAACGCGCTCCAGCAGGTCGCGTTTGGACATCGGCTCGCCGCTGTGCTGCACCAGCGCGCACAGCGCTGCGTGCTCTCGCGGCGTAAGTTTGAGCGGCTGGTGGCGCAGCAGCAGTTGCTGGCTGACCGGCTCGTACGTCAGCGGCCCGCAGGCAAATCGTGGGTGCTCGCTACCGCGCGCGCGGCGAATCAGCGCCAGCAGGCGCGCTTCCAGCTCGGCGAGGGCAAATGGTTTGGCAAGGAAGTCGTCCGCGCCCGCCTTCAGTGTGTCCACACGGTCCATCAGCGAATCGCGTGCCGTCAGCACGATGACCGGAATGCGCTCGCCCGCGTCGCGTAGGCCGTCGAGCACGTCGCGCCCATCGCGCCCCGGCAGGCCCAGATCAAGGATCAGCGCGTCGTAGCGCGTGGCCTGCAGGCTGGCCGAAACCAGACGCCCGTCGTTCACCCAGTCAACAGCGAAACCCGATTGCTTGAGCGCCTGCACCAGCCAGCTGGCGAGAGCGGGCTCGTCCTCGGTGAGCAGGATGCGCATCGACATGGCCGCGAAATTTAGAGCCTCAACAACGCAAAGCGAGCGCCCTACGCTCGCTCACGCAAGCGAGGTCCACAAGCCGTCCCATTGGTGGACGGGCAGCGTGGCGAGGGTCGCCGCTGCAGCGGCGCGCAAAGAGCTGCATTTGTGCACGGTGTTCGAGGGACGTGGTCGGGAAATATGGCGAACTGGCGGATCGCGAAGTTCACACCGTTTGGCTGTCAGGCTCGGTTGGCTCGGCCTGCTGCGCCATGGCGGCAATCACGTGAGCTACCGAAGCTGTTAGGCGCTTGGCATAGGGCACGTGCAGGAATTCATTGGGGCCATGGGCGTTACTTTTAGGGCCGAGCACGCCGCACACCATCATCTGCGCCTTTGGAAATCCCTTGCTCAGCATGCCCATCAGCGGAATCGTGCCACCTTGGCCAATGTGGCCGCAAGACGAGCCAAACTGGGCCTGGCTGGCAGCGTTCATGGCGTTCTCGAACCACGGCACGGTCGGCGGAGCATTCCATCCATTTGCACCGCTGGCATTTTCCCAGGTGACTTTGGCCTGGTAAGGCGCGTTGTCTTCCAGCAGCGCCTTCATTTCTTGAACGCACTTCGCCACGTCAACCAGCGGAGGCAGGCGCAGCGAGAGTTTGAACGCGGTGTAGGGGCGCAGTACGTTGCCCGCGTCTTGCAAAGTTGGAAATCCGTCGGCGCCGGTGACACTGAGGGTGGGCTGCCAAGTGCGCTTGAGCAATGCCTCCACCGGATCTGTGGTGGTGGGAAGGGCAAACGCGCTGCTGCCGCCGCAGTCGTAGTGCGCCCACGGAAAGCGCCGATAGACCTCTTCGCCCAGGATGGCTGCTGTGGCGCGCGCTTGTGCGACGCGATCGGCCGGTACCTCGCAATGGAAGCTGGCCGGAAGCATGCGTCCGGTAGCGCTGTCTTCGAGGCGGTCAAGCACCTGGCGCATGATGCGAAAGCTCGAGGGCACAAGGCCCGAGGCGTCACCGGAATGCACGCCCTCGGTGAGGATTTCGACCTTGAGCATGCCGCTCGCCATGCCGCGCAGGCTGGTGGTGAGCCACAGTTGGTCGTAATTGCCGGCACCGGAATCAAGGCAGACCACCAGCGCCACATCGCCCAGACGGACTTTGAGTGCTTCGACATAGGGCAGCAAATCGCGAGATCCGCTCTCTTCGCTGGTTTCGATCAAACCGACGATGCGGGGGTGCGGCACGCCTTGGCGCTTGAGCTCCTGGACCGCTGCGATGCTGGCGTAGACGGCATAGCCGTCATCGGCGCTGCCGCGGCCATAGAGCTTGCCGTCTTCGTACTTGGGTGTCCAGGGGCCAAGGTCGCTGCGCCAGCCGGAAAATTCGGGCTGCTTGTCCAGGTGGCCATACATCAGCACGGTCTGGCTCACCTGCGGCGCCGTCCCGGGCACTTCGAAGAACAACACCGGCGTGCGGCCGGGGAGGCGCACAACCTCCAGCTGGAGACCGTCAATCTTCTGGCCTTCAACCCAGGCCGCTGCGTTTCGCACAACAGTGTCAAGCAAGCCTTGCTCGGCCCAGTCGGGTGCAAACATCGGCGACTTGGCCGGAATGGCAATGTACTCGTTGAGCTGGGGGAGGATGGTTTCATCCCAGACCCGGCTGACGCTTTCCAGAGCTACGTCGGGTTGTAGTTGGGCGGGGGCGATGCGCGCGTTCATGTGGACTCCTTGGTCGACGTCAAGATGGCAATTGCACCACAGCGCCCGGAGGACTGCAGTCGTATAGGTTGACGACCCTGTGTTTAGAAGCTCTCCCAGTCATCGGTATCCGACTTGGGATTGGCACTGCTTTTGGCATTGATCCGCGGCGCGGTAGCCACCGTGGCGGCACGGCGGGGCGCGGTCACCTGTGGCGCCGCCGGGCGGGGTGCGGCTGACCTCTGCAGCGCGGCCAGTGGTGGCCTCGTTGTGGGCATGGGCGATGCGGCGCGCAGCGGGCCAGCTGAGGCTGCGTCTCCGACCTGAAATTTGGCAACCGCCTGCAAAAGCTCGTGCGCTTGTGCGCGCATGCTTGTTGCGGCAGCGGCGCTCTCTTCAACCAAAGCCGCGTTTTGTTGTGTAGCTTGGTCCATTTGCGTGACCGCTTCACCTACCTGCGCCACGCCCAGGCTTTGTTCGCGGCTGGCGGCGCTGATCTCGCCAACGATGTCGGTGACCCGGCCAATCGCCTCGACCACCTGGCTCATGGTCGCGACGGCACGGTCCACCAAGGCGGAGCCGGCCTCGACACGCTCCACGCTGGCGCCAATCAGCCCTTTGATCTCGCGCGCCGCCTCGGCGCTGCGCCCTGCCAGGCTGCGCACTTCGCTGGCCACGACGGCGAAGCCACGTCCTTGTTCGCCTGCGCGCGCGGCCTCTACCGCGGCGTTGAGCGCCAGAATGTTGGTCTGAAACGCAATGCCATCAATCACTCCAATGATGTCGGAGATCTTGCGACTGCTGTCGTTGATGCCCTTCATGGTGCTGACCACCTCGGCCACCACTTCTCCGCCTTCGGTCGCGACTTTGCGTGCCTCGACGGCCAAGGTGTTGGCGGGGCCGGCGTTGTCCGCGTTCTGACGCACCGTGGAATTGAGCTGCTCCATCGACGCTGAGGTCTCTTCGAGCGCGCTGGCCTGCTGCTCCGTGCGCGCGGACAAGTCGCTGTTGCCCTGAGCGATCTCGTCAGAGGCGTGCGTGATGCTGACGGTGGCGTCGCGGACCTGCACGACCAACGCACGCAGTCCGGACTGCATGCTCTCTAGCTCAGCCATCAGGCCGCTCGGCTGCCCACTTGATCCCCCGCTCGTTGAAGAACCGGCCACCAGGTTGCCAGCGGCGACTTCGCGCAAGGCCTCGCGCACCTGCGCGGGGTCGGCGCCCATCTCGCGGCGCAAGGTTCGAAGCATCACGATACACAGGGATGCGGCAACGAGCACCGCCAGGAGCGCAAGCGCCGCTGCGATAGCGTTCACGCGGCTGGCACGCTGCTCCGTCGCGGCATGCGCTGTGGCCGCCGCCTTCCGAGCCGCGGCGATGTTGGTGAGCAGCGCGCCACGCAGTGCGCGCCACGCGGGCGTCTCCTTGGCATTCAAAAGAACAACGGCCGCCGCTGCGTCGGTACGCGCCAAAACGCTGACCTCGTCCTGCAGCGTTGCCTGCGCAGCCCGCAGCGGCGCCAGTTCAGCCACAGCTTGTTCGAAAGGGCCGCCCTTGGCACTTTGCATCGTGGCGGTGTAAGCCACAGCAAAGGCGTCACGCGCCGCTTTCAGGTTGTCGAAGGCCTTGGGGTTGGCAGGATCCAGCACGATGTTGCGCAGCGCTTGGCCCGTCTGGAGTCCCTGGGCATACAGCTCGGACAAACCCGCAGCCACCGCCTGATCGCCCTCGATGTAGTTGCCGAAATCTTGCTGCGTGCGAGCCGCGCCCCAAAGGCTCACCGCAAGCGCGAGCACAAACATCAAAGCTGGAATCGCCGCACAGAGCAGCAGGCGGGTACGAAATCGCATAGTTATTCCAAGAAGTGTGTTGAAGAGAGGGCCCAACGGGCGACAAACCGGTCTCTGAATGGCTACGCGTCGCAGGGGACGCGCACAACTCCATGTTGGCGGTGTCTGCAGCCTACGCTACTCGAGCGGAGGTGGAAAGGTCTCGACGCCTGTATCGCCACCGTGGGCGCGTCTGAGCGGCGACAGACTCTGGGTCGCCTCGATGCGGTTGCGACCGGCGCTTTTTGCGCGGGAGAGGGCGCTGTCGGCCGCGTGAATCAGCAGATCCCAACTGTCACCCGGTTCCAGCCGGCCTCCGAACACCCCGACACTGATGGTGATAGGCACGGCTTGCCCGCCGAACTTGAAAGCTTGCGCAGCCACGGCGGTGCAAAGGTCTTGCCCCAGCCGCATCACGCCCTTTAGCGAGGTATCGGGCAGCACCACCAGAAACTCTTCGCCGCCGTAGCGTCCGATGATGTCCTGCGAGCGAATGCGCTGCGCCACCAGTTGCACCACACTGCGCAGTAGGCTGTCGCCCGCCAAGTGGCCGTGGGCGTCATTGACTTGTTTGAAATGGTCCAGGTCAATCATCATCACGGCGATCGGCTCGCGCGTGCGAATCGCGCGCGCCACATCGCGGTCGAGTGCCGCAATGATTGAACGGCGGTTGGCAACGCCCGTCAGGCCGTCGGCCGCGGCCAAGCCCCGATTCAACTCGTCTGCGCGCTCCTTGGCCATGAAAATGAACCCCAGTGACGTCACCAGCATGACCGCGAAAGTGCCGAGAAAGGTGGTGGTCTGTACCGCGCCGGACTGCAGGATGTCGTCGACGCGCAACTGGCCGGAAAGCCCGGTGGTGGAACGCCAGGCCATCACAACAGCCTCCAACGCCAGCCCTCCCATCACCAGCCACTTGCCCCGACCGACCGTGGTCTTGCGGCGGACAAACAGCACCACTGGTACGGCAGCCGCCTGCAAGGCGAATATGGCATTGCCGTACACCACCCGCCTGTCGAAATCATCCAACGCAGAAAACAGAAGCAGCGTCAGGATCAGCGGTGGTGCCAGCAAGACGGGCCACAGGCGTGCCGCTCCGTAGAAGCGCAGCACCGCAGCCAACACCAACGTGAACGACAACGAGGAAAAACCGTTGGAAAGCACGATCGAGATGGTCTCATCCATTTGCCCGCGCAGTCCGAAAAAAACGTAACCCGCAGCGTGCAGTGCAAGGGCCCCCGCCCAGAGCTCCAGCCCCTCGCGCGGCATGCCCCAGCCCACCACCACCATCACCATGCTGAGGCACAAGGAGGCCAGCATGATGGTAGCCATCAAAGTAGGAATGTCGGCTTGCATGGGCTCTAGGACACTGGACGAAAAGAGGGGTGGCCGTGCGCGCCGCGCCGCCTGCAGCTGGGCAGATTAACAGCCCCGGCGGGCCTGCGCCTGCCGCCCTGACACCCTGACGCTGGCGGCCCCAGCGCAAGAGTGACGCGCCCAACCCCATTGAACCGTTCTGCTGGCGATTGTCGATCCTTGACTGCGCGGCTGCGTCCGCTAAGGGGCGGGCGGCCGCTGCAAAACGCAGAGCGCCGCTGGGAGCCTGGGGCGCGTCGCATGAAGGGCGTCATCTGAGGCGTTTTACGCCAGGGCGGTATCGAGCAGCATCATGATGACGAAGCCGATCATCAAGCCGCCGGTTGCATACGCTTCATGGCCCTGGCGGTGCGATTCCGGGATGATCTCGTGGCTGATGACGAACAGCATGGCCCCAGCTGCCAACGCCAGCCCCCACGGCAGAAGGCTGGCCGAGATGCCGATGACCAGCGCCCCGAATACGGCAGCCAACGGCTCAACCAGCCCCGACAACATGCCAAGACCTGCGGAGAGGCCGCGTCCGTAACCAACGCTGCGCAACGCCATCGCTACGACCATGCCTTCGGGCACGTCCTGAATCGAGATGCCGGTAGCCAGCGCAAGTGCGCCGACCGAGTCGGGGCTGGCGAAAGCAACGCCGATGGCCAAGCCTTCGGGGAGGTTGTGCAAGCTGATGGCCAGCACAAACAGCCAGACGCGTTTGAGCGCTTTCGATTCGGGTCCCTCCAGGCCTTTGTGAAAGTGTTCGTGGGGCACCATGCGGTCAATCGCCAGGAGGATCGCGGCGCCTGCCAGGATGCCCATGCCTACCAAGCCGCCCGCGCCCCAGCTGCCGGCGCCTTGAGCCTTGGCGGCGGCGAGCGCAGGAATCACCAACGACAAGGCGCTCGCCGCCAGCATGACGCCTGCACCAAAGCCCAGCATGGTGTCGTAGGCGCGCTGGGAGAATTGCTGGGAAAAAAGAACCGGCAACGTGCCCAGGGCGGTGGCGCCTGCGGCCATCAGCCCGCCGAGTAGCGCATCGGCAACTGGCGGTTGGCTGACTGCGAAGCCGCGGTAAGCGGACCAGACCAAGACGACGAGCAGCAGCCCCGCGAGACCCCAGATCGTGAATTGGCGCCACGAAGTGCCCCGATCATGTGCCGGGGTGCCAAGGGGGCGGGGAGAGTCGAAAGGGTCCACAGCAATATTGAATCAGACGAGCGAGCAGCGGCTGTAGGCGATTCTTCTATTGGCTGGTGGGACGACACTGAAACTGCCCGCCACGTCGGAGATGACCGAGCCCTGTCGCTTACTGTTGTCCAGCGAGTCCACGCACCGCACGAGGCCGAACATGTTCAACAACATTTCAGGCGCAGCCAGCACGTTTTTGAAACTCCGCGCAGACGCTGACAAGTGTCCGCCTGGGGTGGATGCGCCAACGGCGGGGCTTGTACGGCTAAGTGCTGCCAGCGCTTACCCGCACGGTGGCCAGGACTACGGCAGCTGAGGACGGCTGCGCTGCGAGTCCGGCAGTCGCGCCAGTGCCTCACGCCCGCCGATGGAAGGCTTGGCGTTGCTGGCGCTGGCTCCAACAATATCGGAATGAGGGTCTGCCGATGCCAGTTTGAAGACCTGCACCGCCATGGCCAAGCGCTGCGCCTGATCGCGCAGGCTCTCCGCAGCTGCAGCGGATTGTTCTACCAGTGCCGCGTTCTGCTGGGTCATTTGATCGAGCTGGTTGACCGCGATATTGACCTGTCCGATGCCCTGGGACTGCTCTGCCGCAGCTGCCGTGATCTCTCCGATGATGTCGCTTACGCGCTGCACGGAGCCGACGATCTCGCCCATGGTGGCGCCTGCTTCCTGCACTTGGCGCGCGCCTGCTTCGGCTTTCTCCACCGAGGCGCCGATCAGCGCCTTGATTTCCTTGGCCGCCTCCGCGCTGCGCCCTGCCAGGCTGCGTACTTCAGTGGCAACCACTGCAAAACCGCGTCCGTGTTCGCCCGCGCGGGCGGCTTCCACCGCAGCGTTGAGCGCGAGGATATTGGTCTGAAACGCAATTCCGTCAATGACGCTGATGATGTCGGAGATGCGGTGTGAACTCTGGTTGATCTCGCCCATGGTCGAGACCACATCACCCACCGCGCGGCCGCCGCGCGCAGCCACTTCTCCAGCGGAGCCGGCCAGCTGATTGGCTTGGCGCGCCGCGTCGGCCGACTGGCGAACCGTGGCTGTAAGCTGCTCCATGCTTTGCGCAGTCTGCTGCAGGCTGCTCGCGGCCTCTTCCGTGCGCGACGACAGATCTTGGTTCCCCGACGCAATTTCGGTGCTGGCGTTGGTAATGCTCTCCACGGCGGAGCGCACCTGCTGCAACATGTC
>JBBSRE010000073.1:0-10173 GCA_038243365.1 Burkholderiales bacterium
GGCGCAGAGCAACGCCAAGTGGAGCCGGCGCTGGCGCCTGTAGCGCTGAACCTTGATTTCGACCACCGGTTTGGCTCCGAGCGCGTAGGTGCCTACGAGCGCTTGCTGCTGGATGTGATTGCAGGCCGCCTGAACCTGTTTGTGCGCAGCGATGAGCAAGAAGAAGCTTGGCGCTGGGTGGAGCCGATCCTGCAGCACTGGCAGGCCGACAGCAACGGCCCGCGGCCCTACGCCGCTGGCAGCTGGGGGCCAAGCGCGGCCAGCGCCATGATTGCGCGGGACGGCTTTTGCTGGAGTGAGGAGCTGTAAACGGCGCCCAACGCCTCGCTGAAGACGGCTACGCCTCGTACAGGTCGAGCGCGCGTGCAGCACCCAAGAGCGCAGGCGCAGCGGACGCATCAACAACCCAGCAAGGGATAGGCCGGAGGTAATCGGCAAACCGCCCCTTGGCTTCGAAACGCTCTCGAAACGGCGAGCCATCGAACCAGGTGCCCAGGCGAGGAACAATGCCACCGCCCAGGTAAACGCCGCCACGCGCGCCCAGCGTCAGCGCCAAGTCGCCCGCCACACTGCCAAGAAATCCGCACAGCAGCTCAAGCGCGCGCACTGCGGGCGCCTCCTGATCTTGCATTGCCAGGGCGCTGACGGCCGCGGGTTCGGTAACTTCGCTGGCGCCCAGCCCTTCCACCGCGCGCACCGCGTGGTACAGGTCGACCAGACCCGCGCCGGAGATGGCGCGCTCGGCCGAAGCGTGCCCGTAACGCTTGCGCAGTTGCTCCAGCACCTCGAACTCAAACTGCGTCTGCGCCGCCAGCGACACGTGGCCGCCTTCGCCGGCAATGGGGGCGCCGCGCTGCGTACCAGGCCCGAATACCAGGCCCGAGACGCCCAGCCCGGTGCCCGGCCCCAACAGCGCGATGGCGGCGCCCTCCACCGCCTTGCCACCGCCCACCTGGCGCAGCAAGCGCGGCTCCAGCAGCGGAACCGCCAGCGCCAGTGCCGTGAAATCGTTGATCAGCAGAAAACGTTCAAAGCCAAAACGCGCACTCAGCTCTTTCTGCGAAAACTGCCAGTGGCTGTTGGTCATCTGCACCGCGTCGCCGCCGACCGGCGTGGCGATACCGAAGGCGGCGTGCGCAGGCGCTTCGATGCCGGCCTTGTCCAAGTAGGTCTGTACGGCTTCGCCCAGGCCGGGAAACTCGGCGCAGCGCAGCTCCAGCTCATTCTGAAACGGCGCGCCGGGCGCGGCCTGCCAGGCGAGACGGATGTTGGTGCCACCAATGTCGGCCAGCAGGCGTGCAGACGGATGAGTGGCTGGCCGGTTCGGGCCGCTTGACTGAGCGCTGCGCTGCGTGTCCATCAGAGTGCCTCGATCAGCTTTTCCAGCTTCACCGCATCCGCCGCAAACGCGCGGATACCTTCGGCCAATTTTTCGGTGGCCATGGCGTCTTCATTCAGCGCGTAGCGAAAGCCCGCTTCGTCGTATCGAATGTGGGCGATGTCCATCCCCTGCGCCGCTTGGGCGTCCAACGCACGCGGGAGCGGGTCCTCGCGCTGCGCCAATTCGGCGAGCAATTCAGGGGCGATGGTAAGCAGATCGCAGCCGGCCAGCGCAGTGATCTGGCCGACGTTGCGAAAGCTGGCGCCCATCACTTCCGTGGCAATGCCAAAGTGCTTGTAGTACTGGTAGATCTGCGCGACCGATTGCACTCCAGGATCATTCGCATCGGCACGTGCTGCTTCATTCCAGGAAGCTCCGGCGTGCTTCTTGTGCCAGTCGTAAATGCGGCCAACAAACGGCGAGATGAGCCGCACCTTGGCCTGCACGCAGGCAACTGCTTGTGCCATTGAAAACAGCAGGGTCAGGTTTGTGTGGATGCCTTTGGCTTCAAGCTTGCGCGCCGCTTGGATGCCCTCCCAGGTGGCGGCCACCTTGATCAGCACGCGGTCAACGTGCACGCCCTCGGCCTGGTAAAGCTCAACCAAGCGCTCGGCGCGCGTGATGGTGGAGCTGGTGTCAAAACTCAGCCGCGCGTCGACCTCAGTTGATACGCGGCCGGGGATGATCGCCAGGATTTCGCAGCCAAAGCGCACCAGCAGACGGTCGATCACCTCATCCATCGCCCTGCCCCGCCAGGTATCGACGGTCTTCTGCAGCAGAGGCGCGTAATCAGGTTTCTGCACCGCCTTGAGGATGAGCGAAGGATTGGTCGTCGCGTCCTGCGGCTGGAACTGCGCCAGTTGCTTGAAGTCACCGGTATCCGCCACCACGGTGGTGAACTGTTTGAGGGCATCGAGCTGGTTCATGGGCCTCCTGAAAAGCATGGTTTGAGATCTTGGAGCCAAGTGTATTCCCCGGCCCGTGTGCATGAAACCGGGTTACATTGAAAGCGAAGCTTGCTGCAAGAGCTCCGCCCTGCCTGCCGCGCAAGCCCCGATTCAACCGCTTCCACCATGCTCGACCGCATCACCGCATCCCTTTCGTCACTGGCCCCGGCAGAGCAGCGCGTGGGCCAGCTGGTGCTGGCCGATGCGAGGGCTTTTGCCCGCCTGCCGGTGCGCGAGCTGGCCGCGCGCGCCAGCGTGAGCAAACCCACGGTGGTGCGTTTTTGCCGCAGCATGGGCTACGACGGCCTGGCTGATTTCAAGCTGAAGCTGGCGGGCAGCGTGAGCGAAGGCGTGCCCTTCATCCACCGCAGCGTGGACGTGGACGACAAGACCGGCGATGTGCTGGTCAAGGTGGTAGACAACGCAGTGGCGGCGTTTTTGCAATACCGCAATGCGGCGAGCACCAGCGCCATTGAGCGCGCGTCGATCGCGCTGGCCGACACCTGGCACCAGCGCGGACGTATCGAGTTTCATGGTGCGGGCAATTCAGGCATCGTGGCCCAGGATGCGCAGCACAAGTTCTTTCGTCTCGGTGTGACCTCGCTAGCCACCAGCGACGGTCACATCCAGGTCATGAGCGCCACCTTGCTGGGCAAGGGCGACTGCCTGGTGATCATTTCCAACTCAGGCCGCACGCGCGACCTGATGGACGCCGCCGACATTGCCCGGCGCAACGGCGCCACCACGATTGCCATTACCGCAAGCGGCTCGCCGCTGGCAGCCGCCTGCCAGCTACACCTGGCAGCCGACCACCCGGAAGGCTACGACCGCTACAGCCCCATGGTCTCGCGTCTGATGCACCTGCTCATCATCGATGTGCTCGCCACCTGCGTGGCGCTGCGCATTGGCAGCGCCCTGCAGCCGGCGTTGAAGCAGATGAAGGACAACCTGCGGGCCAAGCGGTATACCTGAGCGCTCCTCAAGAGCAAGCTGGGTATTTCGCCTGGAAACCTGCCCGGGTTGCGGGCGCGGTGAAGTCTTCGGCGCTCGGTGTATTGCGCGTGAAGGCGCAACCATAGGTAGGCGCAGCCAGCACGGCGGGCGTGCTGACATCGTCACCTGCAGGCTTGGCGCCGCCGGCCTCCCACTTGACCATGTCGTCAAACGCAGTTGTGGCCTCGGCAGCGGTGAAAGCGCAGTGCCCCACATCGCGAATGGCGCGCTGCACCAGCCACTTGCCATTGCCCTTGGCTTTCACGCGCGCGGCGTACACCTGCTCCATTTTGAACGGCACAAAGAGGTCGCCCAGCGTGTGCAGCGTAACAACCGGAATGCTGATATTCCCACTGGTCACCGGAATCCAGCGCAGGCCATCGCGGCGCAAGCGGTTGGCATCTGCCGTGGGTGTGATCGTGAAGGCACTGGCGTTGAAAGCGGTATCAACAGCCGTGGTGCTGTTGCTGCTGGCGTCCACCTTGTAGAACAACTCGGTGGTGTCCAGGACATTGCTGTTCAAAATACCGTTGATGGTGCCGTCGCCACCCAGCGATGACCAGATGTTGTTCTGGTTGGAAGCGTTGGCCCAACCTTCGTCATAGAACGGACGTGCACCACCGCTCAGGTTTCTGACGACATTCTTGAGCTTGTCGCCTTGGGCATTACTCACCGTCGGGAAGTCGGTCCACAGTGCGGACTGGATGGTCGGCCTCAGAGCGTCGAAGTCAGTGACTGGGAATTTGGTGATAGGCACATTGGCCAATTGCTGGGCCGCGACCTGGTAGCCGGCAAAGTAGTTGAACAGCTCCGTGTCGCCCAGCACGCCGCACATGGGAACAGCGCCGCTGTACTTGACCTTGTGGATGGCGGTTTGTTGCGCCTCTGCCTCGATGGCTGCTGCCGTGATATGCCCGCCCATCGAGACACCGGTGATGAAGATCTTGCTGGGTGCAGCCAATGCACGGCCTTTTTCGGCGGCGATCTTGCTGAAGTTCAGCGCCAGCGCGTTGGTGTCTTCCACACCCGCGCGCACGTCATAGTAGTTTTTGCTGTAGCTGGATGCTGCCCACGCATAGCCGTTGTCCAGCAGGTAACGACGCATGATGGGGTTGTCCGCCGTCAGGTTGGGACCGGTGCCACGGTAGCCATGCGCCCACATCACCAGCTTGCCGTTCCAGTTGGCCTGCGGCACCTCGATGCGGTAGGCCGCACCGTTGAGAACACCCGTCCAGCGGTCGGTGGCGACGTTGCTGCCTGCAAGTGCAGTAAAGCCCGTATCGGTCACCGGAGCGAAGGTGCGCGTGTCCTGCGCGCGGGTTTCCTCGGGCGCCGGCGCCGAGTCACCGCCTCCGCAAGCAGAGAGTACGCCGGCCACGGCCAAAGTTGCCCAACGGAATGGAAGTTGTCTCATTTGAATCGCCTTGATGTTGTTGAACCAAGGAATTAGCCTAACCCGACTTGCTTTGAGCCGTAAGCACGTAAGCGAGAGTGCTTTGTCTCCCTCGCGACGCTCTCAGCAGCCAGCCAGCGAGGCACGGCACGGCTAGATCCGTTGTTCTTCAACCGCGCGGCAGGCGATCTTCACGCCCTCGCTGGTGAGGAGCTGCGATCGCAGCTCCATCAACCGAAGCCGACGCTGCTCTGCCCCCAGTTAACGGCAGAAATGGCATCAGAAGCCGGCGTCAGATCGGCGGTGCTCTGCGTCATTTCGGGCGACCGTAGGTCGAGGTGAAACTGGCTTTGCCCAAAGCGTTGGCGTTGATCATGTAGCTGGCAAGGCCGCCGGTGGCATCGTCCGGGATATCGAGCTTGTCGACCTTGAGCGCGTGCACCGTGAATACGTAGCGGTGCGCCTTGTCGCCCGGCGGTGGGCAGACTCCGCCCCAACCCATAGCGCCAAAATCGTTGCGTATCTGACGCGCGCCAGCTGGCAGCAACTTGTCCGCCTCGCCACCGTTCTTGGCAGCGCCGGAATTGGCCTTCAGCTCTGTCGTGTCGGCCGGCAAGTCGACCACCAGCCAGTGCCACCAGCCGGACTGCGTGGGCGCATCCGGGTCGTGCACCGTGATGGCAAAACTGAGCGTTCCTTCCGGGGCGCCCTGCCAAGCCAGCGCGGGCGACTCATTGCGGCCCGAGCAGCCGAAACCGTCAAATTCGAAGTGGGAGGGGATCGCAGCGCCATCCGACAGATCGGGGCTGTTCAGCGTGAAATGAGCCATGTGGGTTCTCCTATTGGGGGCGACGGACGCCCATCACGCTTTGTAGCAGACAGGTCACTTCGCCGCAGCCAAGCAGACGTCACCCCAATTTTCAAGTAAAAATAGGCGCTAGCGCTTACTGCACAAGCGCGAGCAGCTACCCTTTTAGGAGCAAACATCCAATGTCTAGTGGGCGCTGCACTGCACGCGAACCGGCGGGCGCTCCCGCCGCCTCAGATGCGACCTTCTTCCACCGCATGGCAGGCCACGCGCCCACCGTCTGCGGGGAGTAGAACCGGCCGCTCGACCCGGCAACGCTCGTTGGCATGCGGACAGCGCGGGTTGAAAGCGCAGCCCGGCGGCGGCGCCAGCGGGTTGGGCACTTCGCCCTGCACGGGCGTGCGGGCGCGGCCGGTGTCGTGCATCTTGGGAATCGCGTCCAGCAGCATGCGGGTATAGGGGTGGCGCGGCGCGGCAAACAAGCTTCGTTTTTCGGCCAGTTCCACCAGCCGGCCCAAGTACATCACGCCGACGTTGTCGCTCACATGGCGCACGACAGCCAGGTTGTGGCTGATGAAAAGGTAGGTAAGCCCCCGACGCTGCTGCATGTCCTTCATGATGTTGAGGACCTGCGCCTGCACCGAAACATCGAGCGCGGAGGTGGGTTCGTCGCACACCAAAAATTCAGGCTCGGTGGCAAGCGCACGTGCGATCGAGATGCGCTGCCGCTGACCGCCGGAGAACTGGTGTGGAAACTTGGCCATGTCGAGCGGGGACAGGCCGACCGACTCCAGCAGACCGCCCACACGCTCGCGCAGTGCCGCTTTGTCACCTGCCAAGCCATGCTCGGTCAGCGGCTCACCCACTATGGCTTCGACGCGCCAGCGCGGGTTCAGGCTGGCGTACGGGTCTTGAAAAATCATCTGGATGCGTCGGCGCAGCGCATGTGCGCCGGCACCGGCGTAACCGGCGTGTGCATCCTGTCCATCAAAGGAAAAGCTGCCGCGCGATGGGTGGTAGAGGCCCACCAGCAGGCGCGCCACGGTGCTTTTGCCGCAACCCGATTCGCCCACCAAAGCCAGCGTTTTGCCGCGCTCGATCTCGAAGCTGACGCCGTCGACCGCGTGCAGCAAGGTGCGTGGGCGGCGCTCGATCACCCGGTTGAGCCAGGGCGCCGATACATCAAACGTCATGGCCAGGTCACGGGCTTGCACCAGGGGTCGCTCGCCACTTGGCGCATGAACCGGAGATGGTTGCAGGGCTTGTGCAGTCATGTTCGGACCTCAGGTGCGTGCAGCCAGCAGGCTGCCTGCGTAGCGCCGGCGTCCATCAGCTCAGGCCGCTCAATGTGGCAGCGGTCAAACGCCTGCGGGCAGCGCGGGTGGTAGGCGCAACCCGGCGGAATCGCAGTAAGCCTGGGCATGGCGCCGTCGATCTGATGCAAACGCTCTCGCTCTTCGCTCATGTCGGGGATCGCGGCCATGAGGCCGCTGGAGTAGGGGTGTGCGGCATGGTTGATCAGCGCATGCACCGGGCCGATTTCGGCCACGCGGCCGGCGTACAGCACCGCCACGCGGTCACAGGTCTCGGCAATCACGCCCATGTCGTGGGTGATCAACATCACGGCCGCACCGCGCGATGCACAAATGTTTTTGAGCAGCTCAATAATTTGCGCCTGGATGGAGACATCCAGCGCAGTGGTGGGCTCGTCCGCCACGATCAGGCGCGGCTCGGCTGCCAGCGCCAGCGCAATCACCACGCGCTGTCGCATGCCGCCGGAGAACTGGTGAGGGTAGTGGTCAATGCGCTGCTCGGGCGCGGGGATGCCCGTGTCCCGCAGCAGATCGACTGCGCGCTCACGCGCCTGTGATGCCGAGAGGGGCAAATGGGTGCAGATGGTCTCCACCAGCTGACGACCCACTGTGTAGAGCGGGTTGAGCGAGGTGAGCGGATCCTGAAAGATGGCGCCGATGTGCCGGCCGCGAATCTTGCGCATTTCCGCGGCGTCTAGCTGATCAATGCGCCTGCCCTCAAGCCAGATTTCGCCTGACGCAATGCGCCCGGGCGGTTCCAGCAAGCCGATGATGGCAGCGCCGGTGAGCGACTTTCCCGCGCCCGACTCGCCCACCACGCCCAGAATTTCGCCCGGGGCGATGGAGAAAGAAATGTCGTCGAGGGCCCGCAGCGTACCGCGCCGGCCAGGGAATTCGACCACCAGGTTTTTGACTTCTAGAAGAGACATGGGCCTGACCGTTGCATTACGTGAAAAACCCAGGGAGCGCGGCCGAGATCGACAGCAAGCGCGCAAGCGCTGCCCATCCTTCGCGTGTGAGGCGTCGGCTGAGTTCCCCTGTGGGAAAGGAGCGAAGCGACACAGGAGGTCATTGAAGTCTGGGGTTGAGCGCGTCGCGCAACCAGTCGCCCAGCAGATTCACCGACAGCGCAATCAGCACCAGCATGGCGCCAGGAAATACGGTGATCCACCATTCGCCCGAGAACAGGTAATCGTTACCGACGCGGATCAGCGTCCCTAGCGAAGGCGACGTAACGGGCGCGCCAACGCCGAGGAACGACAAGGTGGCCTCAGTGATGATGGCGGTGGCCACCTGGATGGTGGCCAACACCATCACCGGACCCATCACGTTGGGCAGCACATGGCGCCGCATGATGCGCAGTCGCGGCACCCCAGTGACCCGCGCGGCCTGCACATACTCTTTGCTGCGTTCCACCAGTGTGGAGCCCCGCACGGTTCGGGCGTACTGCACCCACCCGGTAAGTGAAATGGCCAGAATCAGCACCGCGAATGCCAGCGAATCGTGCCCACCGGGAAACAGTGCGCGGCCCACGCCGGCGATCAGCAGTGCTACCAGAATGGCGGGGAACGACAGCATGACATCGCATAGGCGCATCAACACCGAGTCCACCCAACCTCCCAGATACCCAGCCAGCAGGCCCAGTCCGACGCCCACCAGCATCGACAAAACGACCGACGCCACGCCCACGATCAATGAAATGCGGGCGCCGTAGATAACGGCAGAGAGGATGTCGCGGCCCTGGTCATCGGTTCCCAGCAGATACTTGCTCGACCCCATTTCCATCCACGCTGGCGGAAGGCGCGCGTCAATCAGTTCCAACGTGGCCAGATTGAATGGGTCATGCGGAGTCACCCAGCCCGCGAAAACTGCGGAGAAGATGCACAGCAGCGCCACCACCAGAGCCGCGATGGCTACAGGCGAGCTGCGCAGGCTGTGCAATAGATCGCTATCGCCCCAGCGGGCCAGGGTTGCTCTCATGCGAGAGCTACCGCAAAGCCGCGCCGGGCGCCGGGTTTCAGCACTTCGGAAAGTGTGCCGTGGCTCACTTTTCGATGCTCATCCATTTGAACGGCATGTAGTTGTCGGCCATCTGTACCAACTTGACCTTCTTGGAGACGCCCCAAGCCAGCGCTTGTTGGTGCAGCGGCAAGTGGCCGATGTCTGCGGTATGCAACGCAAATGCCTCTTTGATCAAGGCGTTGCGCTTTGTCGTGTCGGTCTCGGTAGCAATTTTCTGCGCCAGCTCATCGACCTTGGGGTTGCAGTAAGCGCCCAAGTTGAACTGGCCGGCACCCTTTTCGTCTGGACAAATCATCAAGGCAACGAGTGCGTTGTGGGCGTCGTACGTGGTGGGCGTCCAGCCCAGCATATAGAAGCCCGTATCCCGGCGCAGCACTTTGGGGAAATAGGTGCCCTTTGTCTCTGCCTGCAGCTTGATTTTGACGTTGATGCGCGCCAGGTTGGCGGCCACTGCCTGGCAAATGCGGCTGTCGTTCACATACCGGTCGTTGGGGCAGTTCATGGCCACTTCAAAGCCATCGGGGTAACCGGCTTCGACCATCAGTTTTTTGGCAGCTGCCGGGTCATACGGCAATCGCTTGATGCTGGGATCAAAACCATTGATACCAGGGCCAATCATGAGGGCAGACGGATTGGACGCACCGCGCATCACGGTCTTCTTGATGCCGTCGATATCAATGGCTTGGTAGAACGCTTGGCGTACGCGCTTGTCCTTGAACGGGTTTTTGCCTTTTACATCGGAATACAGCAGCTCATCGCGCTTTTGGTCCATACCCAGGAAGATGGTGCGCAGCTCTGGACCGGTCACCGCCCGGGTGGTCGGATTGGCGTTGACGCGCTCGATGTCCTGCACCGGAATCGGCTCCATGACGTCAACTTCGCCCGACAGCAGCGCCGCCACACGCGTGGAATCGTTGCCAATGGGTGTGAAGATGACTTCCTGCGCGTTGCCTTCAATCTGGCCCCAATAGGTGCCGTTGCGCGTGAATGCGGTGCGCACGCCGGGCTGGCGCTCACGCAGACGGAACGGGCCCGTGCCGTTGGCACGGAAGGAAGCTGCGTTTTCAATACCCTTGCGGCGATCAACCGGGGTGACGGCCTGATTGTCCTCACTCCATTTCTTGCTCATCATGTAGGAAGTGGTAATCACATCCGGCAAGATGGGCTGGGGCGAAAAAGTCTCGATGTCCACCGTGTGGTCATCAATCTTGCGCACCTCCTTGACGTCGCTATTGGAGGCCTTCATGTCCGAGCCCTCACCTTTCATGCGGGCAAAGCTGAAGACCACGTCATCGGCAGTGAACGGCGTACCGTCA
>JBBSRE010000074.1:0-10061 GCA_038243365.1 Burkholderiales bacterium
CAGAAGTATGTGGAGACACAGAAGCTCGGCATTGAAGGCCTGAAAGTGGCGTTCGATGGCAGCACCGGTACGGTGACCGTCAACGGCAAGGCCCCGACGCAGGAAGCGCTTGAAAAAGTGACGCTGTGCTGCGGCAACGTAGCCAGCGTGACCAAGGTGAACAATGAGATGACTGTTAGCTCGCCTTCGCCAGAAGCCAAATACCACGACGTGGTTCGCGGCGACACGCTGTCGGCCATCGCTAAAACGTACTACGGCGATGCAGGCAAGTACCCCAAGATCTTCGAGGCCAACAAGCCGATGCTAAGCGACCCCGACAAGATCTACCCGGGCCAGAAGCTGCGTATCCCGCCACAGTAAGAAAGTGGGCCGCTTCCATGCGGCCCTTTTTTATTCTGGGGGAGCGGACATGTTCGGCATCCCCCACGCGGGGAGTTGCGCACCGATGCCTTAGCTCTGCCGCCACGGCAAACCACGCGCGCGCCAGCCGCCCGCGTGGTTTCGTTGCGACTGCGAGTCCGGATCGCCTTCGAAGCCTTCAAGAATGTTCCAGGCTTCGATCCCCAGCTCCGTTGCGCGACGGGCGGCAGCAACGGAGCGCACCCCGCTGCGGCACAGCATGAGCACGCGCTGGCCCGGCTGTGCTGCCGCCTGTAGCTGCGCGTCAAAATCGGTGTTGAAGGCCATACCGGGCCACTGTTTCCAGGCGATGGCCTGTGCCCCAGGCACCTCACCGACCCAGCTGCGTTCAGCGTCAGATCGCACGTCGACCAACACCGCCGCCCCGCCCTGCACCCACTCCCACGCCTGCTCAGGCATCACATCACCCGCATACCCTTCGGCCGAGCGGGTGGTGGGTGCTGCAGCCTTGGGCAGATTCGGGGAGGCTTGCCCGGTGCTCTCAGCGTCTGGTGGCTGCTCGCGCGTCTGGGGCACATCATTCAGTGTGCTCAATGGCAGGTCCGACAACTCCGCCAGCAACAGAGCCAGCTGACTCGCTGCGCCCTGGACCAGCGAAGCGCCCTTCTCGGCCGTCGCGGCAGCTGCATTGCCCGCCGCTCCGGCCGGGTGGTAATCCTGCATCTGCCAGCCGAACTTGGCGCTTTTGCCATTGCCCAAAATCGGATAGCGCGCGGCGCGGTCTTGCGATGTGGAATGGAAATCGCGTGCATGCGCCATGCTGACCTGGGCACGGGCCAGGTGCAGCATCATCGACGTCTCGATGTCGCCGGCATGGATACCGAAACGATGTTCCTCGGCACTGAATTGGCCGCTGACTGCATCTGCCATCGGCAGGCTGAACCAGCTGGCGCTGTAGACCAGCAAACCGCATCGGCTGCGCAGCTGGCGCGCCACGATGTCCATCACGCTCACCTGGCCACCATGGCCGTTAAACAGCAGCAGCTTCTTGATGCCGGCGCGGGCCACGCATTCGCCGATCTCGGTCCACAGCGCGATCAGAGTAGCGGGCTCCAGCGTCAGCGTGCCGGGGAAGCGCAGGTGCTCCGGGCTGAGCCCCACGTTTTGCGGCGGTAGAAAGAGCACCGGCAGCTCCGCAGGCAACAGAGGCAAAGCGGTGTCGATCACGCCCTGCACCAGTGCGACATCCACCGACACGGGCAAGTGCGGGCCGTGCTGCTCGATGGCGCCGACGGGCAGCACGGCCACCGTGCGGTCGATCAACGGCGAAGCGGCCAGCTGCGCAAAATCACGGGTACTGAGCTCGGCCCAGAAGCGCGAAGGGAGCGCGGGCATGGCGGATGAAGCGGCGGTGGCAGAGGTGGCGTTCAGCATCACCGCATGGTAGCGGCGCCGCCAAAGCTTGGCGGGGCAGCACTCGCGTCCTGAAGCGCCCGTGCGCAAGGCCTTGCGCTACCGGCTGCAGAAGAACCGGCAAAAAGTCCCGTCATCCGCGTGATGGCCGTCGCCAGCGCCTGCCATCGCCAAGTTCTTCAGCGAAGAATGCTCTCCTATCAATAGCTGCTAACGCTTACTACACAAGCGCTGAACCCTCAAAACACTCAAACTTTCAATGAATGCTCGCCCTCCGGCCGCATCACCCGATCCGGAGTCATCGGCAGGCTGCGCAAGCGCCGGCCCGTGGCGTGATGGATGGCGTTGCTGATCGCGGCGGCGACGCCCAGTATTCCCAGCTCGCCCACGCCCTTGGCGCCGAGGCGGTTGACCACCGCGTCTTCCTCGGGCACAAAGATCACGTCAATGTCGTGGATGTCAGCGTTGGACGCGATGTGGTACTCGGCAAAACTGTGGTTCATGAAACGCCCCAGTTGCGGGTCGTTCAGGGTGTGCTCATGCAAGGCCTGGCTGATGCCCCACACGACACCGCCGGTGATCTGGCTGTGGGCGGTGCGCGCACTGAGAATACGGCCGGCCGCAATGGCGCTGACCACCCGGGTGACGCGCACCACGCCCAGGTCTTCATCCACCCGCACCTCGCAGAACACGGCCGAATGCGTGGCGCGCGCAAACTTTCGCTGCTTGAGCACTTTGGGAAGCATCCAGTATTTCTCTTCGATCTGCGTCTCTCCGGCCTTGGCGAGCAGGTCCACCAAGGCGATGGAAGTGCTCGGCGACGCCACCAATCGCAAGTGGCCCTGCACGCATTCCACATCGTCAAAGTGGGCACGGGCAAAGGGCGAATCGGGCAGCGCGCGCGCCAGTTTCCAGAGCCGGCGGCGAACCTTTTCGCACACGCCTTCCACGGCTGCGCCCACCGTGGCCACATGAGACGAGCCGCCCTCGATCGGCGCGAACGGCAGCGTCGAATCGCCCAGCCGAAAGCGCACAGATTCCAGCGGCAGGCCGAGCGCGGCGGCGGCGATCATGCCCATCACGGTAGTCGTGCCGGTGCCGATGTCGCTGGCAGCGCTCTCCACGTCCAGCGTGCCGTCGGCGCGCAGCACCGCGCGGGCGCGGGCCAACAGCTGCAGGGCATCCCACATTCCGCTCGCCATGCCCCAACCTACCCACTCGTGGCCTTCGCGGCGCTGGCGCGGCGCGCGCGGCCTTGCGGCCCAGCCAAAGCGCGCAGCACCCTGCTCGTAGCAGGCGCGCAGCTGCTTGCTGGAGTAAGGCCGCCCGTCGGCATCGCAGTCGCTGTAGTTGGCGAGGCGCAGCGCCAGCGGGTCCATGTTGAGCTCGCTGGCGAGCTCGTCCATGGCGACTTCGATGGCGAACAAGCCATGGGCGGCGCCGGGCGCGCGCATGTCGAGCGGGCTGTATTGGTCGAGCGGCACCACCTGGTAATCCAGCCGGCGGTTCTCGGAGGGGTACAGGTCGGCCGACCAGTTGACGACTGTTTCTGCGTAGTCCTCCAGGCGCGATGTTTCCGACACCGCCTCGTGCACCAGCGCACTCAAGCGCCCGTCAGACCCCGCCGCCAACTCCACGTTCTGCCAGCATTCGGGCCGGTGGCCAAAGCTGAACATCTGCTGGCGCGTCAGCACCACGCGAACCGAGCGCTCCAGCTGCAGAGCGCCCATCACCGCCAGCAGCAGTTGGTACTGAGGCCGCAGGCCCGAGCCAAAGGCGCCGCCGACATACGGGTTGCGCACGGTGACCTTGTCCTTGCCCAGACCGAAGACGCGCGAGACCACCCAACGGCTGTTTTGCGAGCCCTGTGTCTTGTCGTAGATGGTCAGGTGCCCGTCGTCGTCGCGGATCACCGTGCTGGCGTGCATCTCCATCGGGTTGTGGTGCTCCACGCCGCTGTGGTACTGCGAATGCACGCGGAACGGCGCCGCCACGAGTGCGGCATCTACATCGCCTTTGGGCGAGGGCGGTGGCTTGTAACCGGCTTGCAGGCGGCTGGGCTTGTGGGTGTTGTGCAGGTGCGCCAGCAAGCCGGTTTCATGCGCTTCTTCGTCGTAGTCGATTTGCACCAGGCTGGCTGCGTAGCGCGCGGCCTCGAAAGTTTCGGCCAGCACCAGCGCCACGGGCTGGCCGCTGTAAAGCACGGCGTTGCTGTGAAACGGCTTGAAGGGTGAGCCGGCGGGCGCGTCCATGTCCTTGTAGAAGAGATCGAGCTTGCGGGTTTTGGGGCGGTGCGCGTGGCTCAGGATGTCGAGCACACCCGGCACGGCGCGCGCGGCGTCCTCGCGCAGCGCGGTGATGCGGTCCCGCGCAATGGCGCTGTTGACCACCACGCCGTAGACCAGGTCGGCCGGGTGCGGCTCGGCCGCATAGCGCGCGGCGCCGGTGACCTTGGCGCGACCATCGACACGGGCCGGGCCATCGCCCAGAGCGACGTGGCCGGTGCCGGGCTCGGCAACGGGAATGGGGTCTTGCAAGGCCGTTCGGGGATGGGTCTCGGCGTTCATGCAGCGTCCTCCAGCGTGATCGGGTCGGCGTTGCCAAAGCTCGCCGGTGTACCGCGCGCCGCCAGTTCGAGCGCGCGCACGATGGCGCGGCGTGCCATGGGCAGCTTGAAGGCGTTGCTACCGTCCTCGCCCTGGCCGACCGCCTGGGCGCCGTGCAGAACAACGTCGGCCGCGCGCGCAAAGGCCGCGTGGTCGTCCGGCGCTGCGCCGGTCAACAACGCTTCGGCCGCTTCCACGCGCCAAGGCTTGTGCGCCACACCGCCCAAGGCAATGCGGGCGCTGCGAATGCGGCCGTCATCCCCGATGTCCAGCAGCGCTGCACACGACACCAGCGCAAATGCGTACGAGGCGCGCTCGCGCAGCTTCAGGTAGCAGGCGTGGGCGGCGTAGGCGCCGGCATCCGGCAGGTCGATGGCTTCGATCAGTTCGTCGTCCGCCAGCGTGGTGTCGTACTGCGGCGCATCGCCCGGCAGGCGGTGAAAGTCGGCAAAGGCAATCGACCGTGCACCCCGCGCCTGCGAGCGCACCTGCACCACGGCATCGAGCGCGCGCAATGCCACGCAAAGGTCTGACGGGTGCGTGGCGGCGCAGTGCTCGCTGGCGCCCAAAATCGCGTGCTGACGCGCCAGGCCAGTGCGCGCCGGGCAGCCGCTGCCGGGCTGGCGCTTGTTGCAGGGCACCGCCACGTCATAAAAGTACAGGCAGCGGGTGCGCTGTAGCAGGTTGCCGCCGTTGCTCGCCATGTTGCGAAGCTGCGGGGAGGCGCCGGCCAGGATGGCGGCACTGATCAGCGGATAACCGGTGCGCACCCGCTCGTCATAAGCAGTGTCGGCATTGCGCGCCAGCGCGCCCAGGCGCAGGCCACCGCCGGGCAGCATTTCAATGGCCGCCAGCGGCAGCGCGTTGATGTCCACCAGCTGCGCGGGCCGCATGGCGGTTTCTTTCATCAGGTCGATGAGGTTGGTGCCGCCTGCAATGCAGCGCGTGGCGCCGTCTTCGTGCGCCGATAACAGCGACAAGGCTTCAGCGGTGGTCTGGGGGCGTACGTAGGTGAACGGGTTCATGCAGCCTCACCTTTTTCTGGCGCTGCGGCCGTGGCCGCCGGCAGGGCCACATCGCACACTGCCTGCACGATCTGCGGGTAGGCGCCGCAGCGGCACAGGTTGCCGCTCATCAGTTCGCTCACCTCTGCGGGCGTGCGGGCCTGGCCCTCGTTGATCAGGCCTACGGCCGAGCACAGCTGTCCCGGCGTGCAGTAGCCGCACTGGAACGCATCGCACGCCACGAATGCCTGCTGCAGCGGGTGCAGATCGGCCAACGGTGCGCCTGCGTCGCCCGCTTCGGTGCGCGGCAGGTCGGCCAAGCCTTCGACGGTGGTGATGTCTGCGCCGTCGCACATCACCGCCAGCTGCAGACAGGCGTTGATGCGTCGCCCGCCCAGCAGGACGGTGCAGGCGCCGCACTGGCCGTGGTCGCAGCCCTTTTTGGTTCCGGTGAGGCCCAGCTGCTCGCGCAGC
This sequence comes from Burkholderiales bacterium, assembly GCA_038243365.1. Lineage (GTDB taxonomy): Bacteria > Pseudomonadota > Gammaproteobacteria > Burkholderiales > Burkholderiaceae_C > Simplicispira. The sequence goes on from JBBSRE010000074.1 coordinate 5,858, forward strand.
AAATCGAGCAGGCTGACCCAAGCCTCTACGCGCAGGCGATGGGGCTGACCGTTGATGGTCAGGGCGATGTCGTGCACGGAAGGCACCGAGAACATGGAGCGTCGAAGGAGCGTGGGGGGCACGGCCGGTGCGGCACTGGGCTGGGGCATGCGGGCTCCTGAAAGTAGAAAGCGGTAGGCGCCAGCATGCGGTGCAGCCCAGCACGGATGTGTACGACAGTGCCGCAAAGCGGCGGGAAGCATTCAAAACGTGGAGACGGGCTTCAAACGGCGGCGACAGAAGCCAAAGCACCCGGCGGGGCCCGGCCCGGTACCATGGCCGACGGTGCTTGCGCGGAACCTCCGCTACCGGAGCGCCTCCCACCCCATGACCATGCGCTCTCATTTCCTGATCCGCCTCTTCATTACTCTTTTTTTGATAGCTGCTGGCGCTTATGGAACAAGCGCTGGAGCCCAAATAAGCTTTAAATCTGGCTCTTTCGGCACCCGATTGGATGCCGCGACCAACGTGGTGACCACGCCGCGCGTGCGCGCCGAGCTGGTCGCCCATGCGCCCGATGGACTGGCAGCAGGGCAGAACGCGTGGTTGGGTCTGTCCCTCACGCACGAGCCTGACTGGCACACCTACTGGAAGAACCCGGGCGACTCTGGCCTGCCTACCGAACTCACCTGGCAGCTACCGGCAGGCGTCGAGGTGGGCGAAATCGCCTGGCCTGTGCCGCAGCGCATTCGCGTCGATCCGCTGGCGAACTACGGCTACGAGGGCGAGCTGCTGCTGGCCGTGCCGCTGCAGTTATCGCCAGCCTTCCAGGCGTCGGCACTCGCCGCCGACAGCGACACGCTCACGGTGCGCCTGCATGCGAGCTGGCTGGTGTGCCGGGTGGAATGCATCCCTGAGGAAGGCGACTTTGAGCTCGCAGTGCCTCTGCGCGGATCCACCGCTGGCCATGGCGCCCGCTTTGCACGCGCCGCCGCCGCCCAGCCAGTGGCGCTGGTGGGCGATGCCAGCAGCGTGCGCGCCGATGGCGAGCGCCTGCACTGGCGCATCGCTGGCCTTCCCGATGCGCTGCGCGGCAAAACGCTAGACCTGTTTGCCGAAATACCGGACGTGCTGGTGCCATCAGCCGCACCCGGCCAAGGCTGGTCACAGGCCTGGGACGGGACCGTGTGGACAGCCGAGACAACGCTACCGCGGGACCGGGGCGAGGCGCCTGCCCAAGTGCCGCTGGTGCTCACGCTAGCGCAGAACACAAGCGAAGCTGCTGCTACCAGCACATCGCAGCGAACGACAGGCTCCGCAGCGCTCGGCACCGACGCCGTCGCCGGTTGGCGTGCCCTTGCCGCCGTGCAGACCGCGTGGACACCTGGCGCGCCCCGCGCGCAGGTATCGCCCGGGCTGGCGGCAGCATTGGAGGCCAATCGCATTGCTCAGGGCGCACCCACTCCGGCACCCCCACCGACCACCCTCCTCGGGCTGGGCGCGGCTTTGCTCGGTGGCCTGTTGGGCGGCCTGCTGCTCAACCTGATGCCCTGCGTGTTCCCGGTGCTGGCCATCAAATTGCTGGCGCTGACGCAGCATGGCGGTGAGCCGCGCGCGCAGCGTCTGGCGGCCAGTGCCTACACCGTCGGCGTGGTGCTGTCTTTTCTGGCCCTTGGCGGCGTGCTGCTGGCGCTTCGCGCAGCGGGCGAGCAGCTGGGCTGGGGCTTTCAGCTGCAATCGCCGCTGGTGGTGGCTTTGCTGGCAGGGCTGTTCACGCTGATCGCGCTGAACCTGGCGGGTGTCTTCGAATTCGGCCAACTCGTGCCCGGGCGGCTTGCCACGCTGCAGGCCAAAAACCCGGTGGTGGACGCCCTGCTCTCGGGTGTGGTGGCCGTGGCCATTGCCTCGCCCTGCAGCGCGCCGTTCATGGGCGCATCGCTCGGCTTTGCCGTCACTATGCCCACCGGCGAGGCGCTGGCCGTGTTCGCCGCCCTGGGACTGGGGATGGCCCTGCCCTTTTTGCTGGCGGGCTTCGTTCCGGCTATTGCTCGCGCCATGCCGCGCCCCGGGCTGTGGATGGAGACTTTCCGCCACGCGATGGCGTTTCCCATGCTGGCCACGGTGGTGTGGCTGGTCTGGGTGCTGGGACAGCAGAGCGGCATCGACGGCGCGGCTGCGCTGCTGGCACTGCTGGTGGCCGGTAGCAGTCTCGTGTGGGCATTGACCCTGCGCGGGCGCAGCCGCTGGTGGATGGGCGCTCTAGCCCTGGCGGCCAGCGCTGCCCTGCTCTGGGGCATAGGGCCGCACGTAGTGCGCGCTATGCCTGAAGGTGCGGGTGCAGTAGCAGCCGATTCCGACTGGCAGCCTTGGTCAGAATCCCGCGTGGCTGAGCTCACTGCAGCCGGGCGCCCCGTGTTCGTCGACTTCACCGCCGCCTGGTGCATCACCTGCCAGGTGAACAAGCGCACCACATTAGCCGACGCCGGCGTAGTAGCCGATTTCGCAAAACGCAACGTGGCCCTGCTGCGTGCCGACTGGACCCGGCGCGATCCGGCTATTACTGCCGCGCTCTCGGCGCTGGGCCGCAGCGGTGTGCCGGTCTATGTGCTGTACGCGGAGGGTCAGCCGCCGGTGGTGCTGAGCGAACTTCTTAGTCCCCGGGAAGTGCACGATGCGTTAGCCGGGTTGTAGAAGCAGGAGCGAAGCGGGCCCTGTCGCCCGCGGCGCGGCGCGGCGCCCTTGTTAGTCGGTCCCTCAACCGCCAGGCGCGCCCAAGCGCTGTGACAGCGCCTGGGCTGCGCTGGTCAGCAGCCTCGCGTGTTCTCCATTCACAGAAACGTCAAGCGTGGCCGAGGGGCCAATGGTTGACAAGCACAGCACCAGTGCGCCGAAGCCGTCAAACACCGGCGCTGCGAGCGCGCTGATGCCGCTCACCAGTTCGCCATCGGCTTGGCTCAAGCGGTGCGTGCGCACCGCCGCGAGCTCGGCCATGAAGGCGCGCTGGCGCAAAGCCTTGCCCTCGCCTTCTGCCGCCAATGCGGCGGCAACGGCACCGGGCTCCGCGAAGGCCGCAAACACCTTCCCCGTGGCGGTGTGCCGCACCGAGGCAGTGCTGCCCAACCGCATGGCGACGTACACCGCCGTGGGCGCTTCTTCGACCCGTACCACCGTCGGCCCGCGGTCGCCCCAGACCGACACGGCCACCGTGTGCCCCAGTGCCTGGGCCAGCGCGGGCAGCTCGGCGATGGCCAGGCGCAGCGGGTCGGCGCGCTGCAGGCCAATCAGGCCTAGCTGCAACGCCAGCGGCCCCAGGCCGTAGTGGCCGCTGGCAGCGTCTTGCTCCACCAGCCCGAGCTTGCCAAGACTCACCAGATAAGGGTGAGCCTTGGCTGGTGCCATTGCCGCGGCGCCCGCCAGCTCCTTGAGAGCCATGCGGCGCCCGGTGCGCGCAAGTACCTGCAGCAGCTGACCGCCAACTTCCACGCTTTGAATCCCGCGCGGCGCGCGCGCCAGCGCAGGGGACCCAGGATTTGGCGGCGTCGGTGTGGAACGGGGCATGCGGTGCGACCAAGAAGAAAACGCCAAGAGCGACGCTCAATAATTCTACCCATGCAAATTCATTACACAGTCACGAATTTTCCTGCCAGAATGCTTGTTCGTTTTAGACAAACTGGTTCGCCCATAGCGAAACTCCATGAACACCAAAACATTTGCCTCCGCCGCCGATCTTGAAATCAAGAAGGTGAGCTTCGACAAGCTCTCTGACCATGCCTACGCCTATACCGCTGAGGGCGATCCAAATACGGGCATCGTCATTGGCGACGATGCGGTGATGGTGATCGACACACAAGCCACGCCGGTAATGGCCGAAGACGTGATCCGCCGCATTCGCGAGGTGACCGACAAACCCATTCGATACATCACGCTGTCGCACTACCACGCGGTGCGCGTGTTGGGCGCCTCGGCCTACGGCGCTGAGCACATCCTGGCAAGCGAAGACACGCGCGACCTGATCGCCGAGCGCGGCCAGTTCGACAAGGACAGTGAAATCGGCCGATTCCCGCGCTTGTTCCAGAACGTCGAGAGCGTGCCTGAAGGCCTGACTTGGCCGACCATGACCTTCCGCGGGAAGATGACGCTCTGGATGGGCTCCCTTGAAGTTCAGCTGCTGCAGCTGGGCCGGGGCCACACCAAGGGCGACACGGTGGTCTGGCTGCCGCAGGAA
>JBBSRE010000075.1:0-9971 GCA_038243365.1 Burkholderiales bacterium
CCCGCGCCGATTGACGTGCGCACCGAGATTCCGCCACGCGGCGGACGATGCGATGCGGCTCCGGCGCAGTCTGCTATCGGCAGGACCGGCACCGCCCGCAACGTGGAAGCGGCGCGCGTGGCATCAGGTGCGCTGATGGCGCGCACCATTGCTCCGGGACAAATGGTGACCAAGGAATTTGATGCTGAGCGGCTGAACCTGAGCGTCGATGCGGGCGGAAAAATCATCCGCGTCAACTGCGGCTGATGCGCGCTTAATCACGGCAAACCACGCGTTAGCGCGCGCTTGAAACTGGTCAGACTTCGGGCCGCGCTAGCCGCGCTGGGCTACCCGGGCAAGAAGAGCGACTGAAGATCGCTCAGGAAATCAAAGCCCCGTTCAGTCGGCCGCACATGCACGGCGTCCCGCTCGATGAGGCCTTTGATTTCTGCCGCTTCGAGGGCAGGGTAAATGGACGACACGCTCTGCCCGGTGCGGGCCACAAAATCAGGCAGTGCAAAACCCTCACGCAGCCTGAGGGCGTTCAGCATGTATTCAAACGCCAATTCCTTGCGTTTGACATCGTCGTCTTGCGCCACCGCGTTGCCCGCCAAGGCGTTTTGCATGTAGCGCACTGGCTCCCGAAAACGGGTCTGCCGCACCACGCGGTGCGCAAAGCTGATTTTGCTGTGGGCGCCAGCACCGATGCCCAAATAGTCTCCAAATTGCCAGTAGTTGAGGTTGTGCGCACACTCGTGTCCGGGCTTGGCGTAGGCCGACACTTCGTAGCGCTCCAGCCCGGTGGTGGCAGTGCGCTCAGTAATGCGGTCGAGCATGGCGTAGGCAAGATCGTCCTCGGGGACCACGGGCGGGTGCTTGGCGAAATACGTGTTGGGCTCGATGGTGAGGTGGTAGATCGACAGGTGCGGCGGCGCCAGCGCGAGCGCGGTATCCAGGTCGGCATCCAGCCCCGCCATGTCCTGGCCAGGCAGCGCGTACATCAGGTCCAGGTTGAAAGTGTCGAAGGCCTGCGCCGCCTCTTCCACCGCGGCAATGGCCTGGGCCGCATCGTGCACCCTGCCCAGCGCTTTGAGATGCGCGTCATTGAAGCTTTGTACGCCCACCGACAGGCGTGTGACGCCAGCAGCGCGGTAGGCCCGAAAGCGGTCTTTCTCAAAGGTGCCGGGGTTGGCTTCAAGCGTAATTTCCGCCCCTGCCAGCAGCGGCAGACGGGCGCGGATGTCACCCAGCAGCCGGTCGATGGCTTGCGGAGAAAACAGACTGGGCGTGCCGCCGCCTATAAAAATGCTGTGCACGGGTCGGCCCCATATCAACGGCAGCGCAGCTTCCAGGTCTGCCCCCAGCGCGTCCAGATAGCGCGCCTCCGGCAGCGCCGCGCCGCCGGGCACCGCATGCGAATTGAAATCGCAGTACGGGCATTTCTTCAGGCACCACGGCAAGTGCACGTACAGCGACAGCGGCGGCAGCGCAGCCAACTGCAGCAGACCCGGGCGCATGTAGTGCTGGATATCGCGTTGCGGCACAGGCGGGGCGATTTCGGCGGCAGGGACGATTGGGATGGCCATACGTAGCTTCAACGGTTCACGCACTTTGAACAGCACACGGCCTAGGCAGCGCGCCCGAACCAAACCAGCAACCGCCGCGCAAGGGCCGCCCCGCCGCGCTGGCGGTGTCCCCCTTCCCGCATTGCGAAGCAATACGAGAGAAGGGGGAAGCGGCACTGCCGCTCAGGGGGATCGACGTCATTTCCAGCGCTCGCGCATCAGCGCCAGCATGGCACGCGCCGCTTGACCGCGGTGGCTCAGCTGGTTCTTGGTCACAGCGTCCAGCTCAGCAAAGGTTTTGCCCAAATGCGGGATAACCATCACAGGATCAAAGCCGAAGCCCTCCACGCCGCGCGGCTGCAGGGCGATCTCACCCACCACGCGGCCGACTGCGATCAACGGTTCAGGGTCGTGCGGACTGCGCAGCGCGACCAGGGCGCTGACAAGCGCCGCGCGGCGGTTTTCTACCCCGTTCAATTGCTCCAGCAAGGCTCGCACGTTTTCGTTGTCACCCTTGGGGTATCCGAACTGGGTCGCGTAATAGGCGGTATCCACGCCAGGCAAACCACCAAATGCTTCCACGCACAGGCCTGCGTCGTCGGCAACTGCCGGCAAGCCGGTGTGCTGTGCGGCAAAGCGGGCTTTGGCCAGCGCGTTTTCGACAAAGGTGCGGTGCGGTTCCTCCGCCTCGCCCACACCAAGGTCAGATTGGCGCACCAGCTCAAAGCCCAGCGGCGCGAACAGCTGTTGCAGCTCCACCAGCTTGCCTTGGTTGTTAGATGCCAGTACGATTTTTTTGCTCAAAATGGCCTCCATCGCTTGCCAGTATTGCGCAAGAAGCTATCAATTAGATAGTAATAGCCAGGGCAAGGCGCTGCTGTTCGACGAGCTTGGCAATACCCGCCTGGGCCAGATCCAGCAGCGCGTTCATGTCGACTCGGCTGAAAGCCGCGCCCTCGGCAGTGCCCTGCACTTCCACGAAATGACCCGTGCCCGTCATCACCACGTTCATGTCGGTGTCGCAAGACGAGTCTTCCGTGTAATCCAGATCCAGCATTGGCTCGCCCTGCACCATGCCGACCGAGACCGCAGCCACATGGTCGCGAATGGGCGAGCGGGTCAGCAACCCCTGTGCCAGCAGGCCGCTCACTGCATCGTGCGCGGCCACCCAGGCGCCGGTGATGGCGGCGGTGCGAGTGCCTCCGTCTGCTTGCAGCACGTCGCAATCGAGCAGGATGCTGCGCTCGCCCAGCAGCTCCAAGTCAAATACGGCGCGCAGCGAGCGGCCGATGAGGCGCTGGATCTCTTGCGTTCGGCCGCTCTGCTTGCCTTTGGCCGCCTCCCGCGCGTTCCGGCTGTGCGTGGCGCGCGGCAGCATGCCGTATTCAGCCGTGACCCAGCCCTTGCCGCTGCCACGCTGATGCGGTGGCACCTTTTCTTCGACGCTGGCGGTGCACAACACGCGCGTTTGGCCGAACTCGATCAAAACCGAACCTTCGGCGTGCATGGTGAACTGACGAGTGATCTTGACGGGGCGCAGCGCGTTGGAGGCACGCTCATCGGTGCGGGAAAGGAGGGTCATGGAGAACTTTTCAAATGAAGAAACCAGCGCGGCTGCAAGAACGGCTAGTGAAATGACGGGGTAGCGGAACAGTTGGCTCGGACAGCGAGCCTGCATGGCTGGCGCGCACGGCGAACGTGTGCAGCCCGCTGCCCCAGCACACCGCACAACCCAACGCTCAGCGCTTGCGCTCGGCAGAGCGGCGAATCGCTTCGTTGATCTCGGCGATAGAGCGCTCGATGGCGGCGTCATCCAAATCGTCCACCAGGCCGTCCAGTGGGCCCGCCTGAATGGTGGAGGCAAATACGTCGTCGCTGATGTCGTCGGTGGATACGCCCTGCGTTGACTCGAAGACGTCTGGCGTCTCCCACTCGAGAGCGACCACGGTGACGTTGTCGCTGCTCTCGCCTGCTTTGCGCAGTGCGGATTCAACTAGCTCGGGCACCGATTGGGACACGACATTGCGGCCCAATTCACCGGCGATTTCCTCGTCGCTGAGGGTGCCCCACAGGCCGTCCGAGCACAGCAGAAGACGGTCACCCTGCTCTAGCGGTACCGGGCCTGTGGTGTCGTAGATCGGCTTGGTCGGAGAGCCCAGGCAAGTGAACAGCACGTTGCGATTGATGCGCTCAAGCGCTTCCGGGACGTTGCGCAGTTCCAGATATGAATGATCGCGAGTGCGAGTGAGCAGCTCGCCCGCTCGCACCATGTACAAGCGCGAATCGCCGCAGTGCACCCAACTGGCGCTGCCACCCTGAAGCACTGCCACCACCAAAGTGGTGCGCGGCGAGTCGATCATGCCTTTGTCGCTGGCATATCGAAGAATCTGGTGGTGCGCAGCCAAGAGCGCATTCGACAAAAATTCGTGCACGTCAGGCAGCTGCGGCTTGGCTTGGCGCTGATACAGAGCAGCCACCGTCTGCAGCGCGATCTGCGCAGCGACTTCGCCCTCGGGGTGGCCGCCCATGCCGTCGGCGAGCACAAACAAGCCCGACTCACGCGTGTAGCAGTAGCCCATGCGGTCTTCGTTCTTTTCGCGGCCGCCGCGGCGGCTGATCTGGAAGATCGAAAATTTCATTTGGGCTTGGCTCCTGCGGCAGGCATCTCGACGGGCTTGGTGCTGCTCTTGCGCGTGTCCGAAACCAGCGTGTCGAGCTGCATGCGCATTTTCTCGGTGACGCTCAGCTTGGTGTAACGCCGCTCGCCTTCGCGGCTGAGCTCTTTTTGCAAGGCGAACACCGACTGCGGGCGCGATAGCGGGTCAAGCGCCATACACCACTCGACCACTTCGATGAGGTTGTCCGAATACACACCCCGCAGCTTGGCGAACGCGAGCGAGAGCCGGTCTTTGTCTTGCCGCTGCGGCGCTTCGTTGGGCGGGAAACCCTGCATGCACGCATACATGCAAGCGCCAATGGCGTAGATGTCTGTCCATGGGCCCATGGAGGAATCGCGCCGGTACATCTCAGGCGCCGCAAAGCCAGGGGTGTACATGGGGCGGATGAAGTTGCCTTCTTTGGACAGGACTTCCCGCGCGGCACCGAAATCGATCATCACCGCCTTGTTGTCATCGGTGATGAAGATGTTGGCCGGTTTGATGTCCAGATGCAGCATCTTGTGCTGGTGCACGATGCGCATCCCGCGCAGCACTTCGTCGAACAGCGAACGAATCGTTGATTCGCGAAACACTTTTTGCGATTTCAGATCGCGCGCTGTGATGATGAAATCCTGCAAGGTTGCGCCCTCCAGGTAGTTCATCACCATGTAAACGGTTTCGTTCTCTCGGAAAAAGTTCAGCACGCTGACCACCGAAGCGTGCGATATCTGGGCCAGTGCCCGGCCTTCTTCGAAAAAGCTTTTCAGGCCAAGGCGATACAGCGACAACTTTTCGGGCTGTACTTTGGGAAGCAGCTCACCCGGCTGGCGCGTGGCCAGCGAAGAGGGAAGGTACTCCTTGATGGCGACCTGCAGGCCCTCAGGGTCCATGCACAGGTACACCACGCCAAACCCACCGGCAGAGACGCGGCGGATCACCCGGTAGCCGCCAATGACGGTATCAGGCGGCAGCGGCGCCGGTTTGATTTTGGACAGGTTCAGCGCGTGTGAATCGGGGGCGAATGAGAACCCGGATAATCGCGGGTTCGCTAGCTATCAAGAAAGTCCCATGGCAGTCTACAGCATGACCGGATACGCAAGTGCACAGGCAGATGCACCCGCCGCTGGCGCGGGGAGCGAGGCACGCCAGTCTCCCCAACGCCGACTTGGCATGGAGATCCGCTCGGTCAACAGTCGCTTTTTGGACCTCTCGTTTCGCCTGCCGGACGAACTGCGTGCCGCTGAACCCGCATTGCGAGCCTTGGTCACCGCCAAGCTCAAGCGCGGAAAAGTGGAAGTGCGGGCCGCGCTGGAAAACACGGACAGCCAAGCACTACAGGATCCTCCAGTGCGGCTTTTGCAGCGCCTCTCCTCAGTCCAGGACTCGGTGCGAAGCTGGTTACCGGACGCCGCGCCGTTGAGCGTCGCCGAGGCACTCAAGCTGTGCAGCGGACAAGCACCTCAAGAGGACGCGTCTGCAGATGCGGTACTTCCGCTGGCACAGACGGTACTGACTGCCTTGCTCGCTGCACGCGCGCAGGAAGGCAAACGCCTCGTGGCCATGCTGCGCGGGCACCTGGAGCAGCTGAACGGACTCGCTGATCAGGCTGCGCCTCTGATTCCCCAGGTAGTCGAGCAGCAACGCCAGCGCTTCATGGAGCGCTGGAGAGAAGCGATGGGCCTGGCCGAAGGCAGTGCCACGCCAGAGGCGGCCCAAGATCGGGCGCTCTCCGAGGCCACGGCGTTTGCGATTCGCATTGACGTGGCTGAGGAAATCACGCGGCTGCAGTCGCACCTCGACGAAATCGGGCGCCTGCTTGGCAAGGGCGGCGAAGTCGGCAAGCGTCTCGACTTTCTCATTCAGGAGTTGCACCGCGAAGCCAATACGCTCGGCTCCAAGTCGTCCGCGCTGGAACTGACGCGCATCAGCGTCGACATGAAGGTGCTGATCGAGCAAATGCGTGAGCAAGTACAGAATCTTGAGTAAAGCGCAACTTGCGCAACCCACCATGAGCCCTCACACGGAATACCCCGGGAACCTTTTTGTCGTCGCAGCGCCCAGCGGCGCTGGTAAATCCAGCTTGGTGAAAGCGCTGCTGGAACTCGACACTCACGTCCATCCATCTATCTCGCACACTACGCGCGCGCCGCGAGGTCAGGAAAAGCACGGCAGAGAATATTTCTTCGCCTCCGAATCCGAGTTCGACGCCATGGTGGCGACCGACGCCTTCGTGGAGTGGGCCCTGGTACATGGCAACCGCTACGGCACGTCAAAGCGGGCCATTGAGGAGCGCATTGCTCAGGGCAGCGATGTGATTTTGGAGATCGACTTTCAGGGCGCACTGCAAATCAAGAACGCATTTTCGAACGCGGTGCTTATCTTCGTTCTGCCGCCCAGCTGGGACGAGTTGCGCTCTCGCCTGGAGCGGCGCGGCGAAGACACACCAGAAGTGATCGAAAAGCGATTGGCCAATGCGGCAACCGAGATGCAGCAAGTCGAAAAATTTGACTTCGTTATAATCAATGAGTTGTTTGAGCGCGCGCTTTTTGACCTCAAAGCGGTCGCTCATGCCCAGCGACTCAAATTTGCGGCGCAACGCCGCGCACGTGCTGAAACTTTCGAGTTGCTGAACATTCCCTGACCTTCGGAGATTCCATGGCCCGCATCACTGTCGAAGACTGCCTCGAGCAGATCCCCAACCGTTTCCAGCTGGTGCTGGCCGCGACCTACCGCGCGCGCATGCTGAGCCAAGGGCATACGCCCCGCATCGAAAGTCGCAACAAGCCTGCCGTTACGGCGTTGCGCGAAATCGCTGCCGGCAAGGTGGGCATTGAAATGCTGAAAAAGGTCCCTGGCTGAACCGCCGTAGCCTCCAGCCAAAGGAAGCACCGCGAGTCGGTGCTTTCTTTTTGTCTTGCACAGTCGTGCAATTGCCGCGCTACATTTGAGGCATGAACGCGGAGCTGAACACAGCCCTCTCGGGTGATAGCCAAAACTCTCGTCGCACGCCCGAGTCCAACCAAGCAGCCGCCGCTAATGCAGCCGCTGCCAGCTTTGCTGCGCTCACAGACGCCCTCGACTACCTGGAGCCAGCGCAAATTGAGCAGGTTCGCCAGGCCTATCGATTCGCCGACGAAGCGCATTTAGGCCAGTTGCGCAGCAGCGGCGAGCCTTACATAACCCACCCGATTGCCGTTGCTGCCCAGTGCGCAGAGTGGAAATTGGACGCACAGGCGCTGATGGCCGCGCTTTTGCATGACGCCATGGAAGACTGCGGCGTCACCAAAGCGGACCTGATCGACCGGTTCGACCCCAGTGTGGCGGAGTTGGTGGATGGTCTGACCAAGCTCGACAAGCTCCAGTTCGACACGCGCGAGGAAAACCAGGCCGAATCGTTTCGCAAGATGCTGCTGGCGATGGCGCGCGACGTGCGAGTCATCCTGATCAAACTCGCAGACCGCACCCACAATATGCGCACCATGGCTGACATGCCGCGCAGCAAATGGGGGCGAATTTCGTCGGAAACCCTGGATATCTATGCGCCCATTGCACATCGACTAGGGCTGAACCAAACCTACCGTGAACTGCAAGACCTCTCGTTTCGCTACCTGCACCCGTGGCGCTACGGCACGCTTGCCAAGGCCGTCAACAAGGCGCGCAACCGACGCCGGGACTTGGTGCAAATCGTGCAGGCGGATGTGGACAGAGCCTTTGCCCGTGTCGGACTAAAAGCCCGCCTGGCGGGTCGCGAAAAAACCCTCTACGCCATCTACCAGAAGATGGAGCAGAAGCATTTGAGCTTTGCACAGGTAACTGATCTCTACGGATTCCGGGTCGTCGTGGACAGCATCAGCGATTGCTACACGGCGCTGGGTGTTCTTCACCAACTCTACAAACCAGTGCCGGGCAAGTTCAAAGACCATATCGCCATCGCCAAGGTCAATGGCTACCAATCGCTACACACCACTTTGGTAGGCCCATCCAGTGTGAACATCGAATTTCAGATGCGTACCGAGGAGATGCATCTCATTGCGGAAGCCGGCGTGGCGGCACACTGGCTCTACAAAGAACAGAAGACTGACAGTGACGCTGCAGAACACTTGGGTACCAAGTGGCTGCAGTCGCTTCTGGACATCCAGAATGAAACACGTGACGCCGCGGAATTTTGGGACCACGTCAAGGTGGATCTTTTTCCGGACGCGGTTTATGTGTTCACTCCGAAAGGCCAAATCCTTGCTTTGCCACGCGGCGCCACAGTGGTGGATTTTGCCTATGCGATTCACAGCGACGTCGGCGGCCAGACGGTTGCCGCGAAAGTAAATGAAGAGCAGGTGCCGCTTCGCACGGAAATTCACAATGGTGATGTGGTCGAAGTGATCACCACGCCGGCGGCAACGCCGAACCCGGCCTGGCTTGGTTTCGTGCGCACTGGACGCGCTCGTTCGAAGATTCGCAGCCACATCAAGTCGCTTGCGCAGGCTGACTCCGAAGCACTGGGGGTGAAGCTGCTCACGCAATCGTTGCGTGCCGAGGGTTTGCCGCAGTTGCCCGACGATTCAGAGGCCATGCAGCCCCTGTGGGACAAGTTGCTGCGCTTCACAGGCAACCGCAACCGAAGCGAGCTGATGACCGACATCGGCCTGGGCAAGCGCATTGCGACCATCGTAGCCAAGCGCGTCATTGCGCTCATGACAGAGCAGGGCTTCCGGCCAGACGCCGTGCTGTTGACGCGCGAGCGTTATTCGTCGCACGAGAGCATTTCGCAGGGCGGCATTTCACTCGACGGCAGCGAACACGCCTCGGTGAAGTACGCGCCGTGCTGCCGGCCGGTTCCTGGCGACGCCATCATCGGCTACCTGGGTCGCGGGGAAGGCTTGATTGTGCATGCAGCTCGCTGCGCGGTGGGCAAGCGCCTTGAAGCGAAAGACCCTGAACGCTTTATTGGCGTTGACTGGAGCGATGAGCCGACACGCATGTTCGAGACCGGCATCGTGTTGACAGTGAACAACGGCAAAGGGGTGCTGGCGCGCGTGGCCGCCGAACTTGCCAATGCAGAAGCGGACATCATTCACATCGACATGGACGACGATGTTGCGCTGCATACGGTGAACCTTCGGCTTCTGATCGGTGTGCGCGATACCTCACACCTGGATGCGGCTCTGCGCAATGTGCGGCGTACGCCCTCAGTGGTCCGGGCGGCGCGGGCCATAGCAGCTTCATAGGAAGGCGCCTGTTCAGGCGCTAAAGAGAAGATGGGTATTCAACTGTCAACACTTCCAGCGAGCGACGGCCAGCTGGGGTTTCCAAAAGAACTTCGTCTCCTACGCGGGCCTTGAGCAGGCAACGGGCCACTGGGGAGATCCAGCTGATTTCGCCAGACAGCGTGTCGGCTTCATCGATGCCTTTGATCGTGACACTTGTCTCTGCGCCAAGATCGTCGATGTACTTCACCGTGGCACCGAAAAAAATCTGCTCACTGCCGTGGTGCTGTGCCGGATCCACTATTTCCGCCAGTTCGAGCCGCGTGGTCAGGAAACGGATTCGGCGGTCAATTTCACGCAGCCGCTTTTTGCCGTAAAGATAATCTCCATTTTCCGAACGATCTCCATTGCGCGCAGCCCAATGCACCGTCTCGACCACGCGGGGCCGCTCGGCGTCCATGAGCTCCAGCAGCTCGGCCCGTAGCCGCGCGTAGCCAGCTGCGGTCATGTAGTTGCGCGCGCCCGGAACTGCGACGGCGCTGGGCTCCATTTCTTCGGGCTCGTTGTCA
>JBBSRE010000076.1:0-9962 GCA_038243365.1 Burkholderiales bacterium
AAGACCAGCTACGAGCAGGACCTGCGCCTCGCCAAGCACAACGGGCATTTGTTCTGGTACGGCCTGCTGGGCCTGCTGCTAGTGACGGCGCCGCTGTTCACGCCGGAATACTATTTGGCGCAGCTCACTTTTGTGCTGATCTACGCCATCGTCGGCCTGGGGCTGATGCTGCTGGCGGGTTACACCGGGCTGTTCTCGCTGGGCCATGCGGCCTTTCTGGGGGTTGGCGCCTACACGCAGGCGGCATTGACCGGCATGGGCTGGCCGTTCCTCCTGGCGCTGTCATGCGCTGCTGGCATTTCGGCGGCTGTAGGCATCGTGGTGAGCCTCCCCGCCATGCGCGTCAAGGGCATCTACCTCGGCATGGCGACACTGGCTTTTGGCTTTATCGTGGAAGAAGTGTTTGCACGGTGGGAGAGCGTGACCGGCGGCAACTCGGGGAAGACCGTGCTGATGCCCAAGGTCCTGGGCATGCAGATCGACACCGCCACGTCCTTCTACCTGCTGTGCCTGGTGATCACGGTGGTCTGTACGCTCATCATCCTGAACCTGCTCCGATCGCCCACCGGGCGCGCCTTTGTGGCCATTCGGGACTCAGAGATTTCGGCCCAGAGCATGGGCATCCACCTTGCCTATTACAAGACGCTGTCGTTTGCCATCTCGGCCGCCATGGCGGGCATTGGCGGTGCGCTGTACGCGCACAAGCTGCAGTACATCTCGCCGGACCAATTCGGTATTCTGCAGTCGATTGACCTCTTGCTGATGATTGTGATCGGTGGCCTGGGCTCGGTGCACGGCGCTTTTCTGGGCGCGCTGTTTTTGATTGCCATGCCGCAGCTTATTTCGCTGGGCAAAGATTATTTGCCCGACTCGGTAGGTCAGTCACCCGGTCTGCAAGGCTTGGTGTATGGCCTGGTGTTGATCACCTTCGTGCTGTTCGAACCCATGGGGCTGTACGGCCGCTGGCTCAAGGTTCGCACCTGGCTGCAGATGTTCCCGTTCTACCGGCAGGGCATGTTCAAGCGCCAGAAGTCTTTCCAGAAATCGGAACGATTGAAGTGAGGCACCCCCCTGTGTCGCTTCGCTCCTTCCCCCTTCTCTGGCTCCGCTGCGCTTCGCCGGAAGGGGGACAACGCCGGCGCTGCGGGGCGGCCCTTGCGCGGCGTTCGCTGGTGTGGGCAGCGCCAGTTTTGAAGGCCGTGTCATGCGGCGTACAGCAACAAGGAACAGTGGAATGACCGCCGACGTTTTGCTCAGCGCAAAAAATCTCAGCGTGCGCTTTGGTGGGGTGCTGGCTGTCAATGATGTGAGCTTTGATGTACGGCGCGGCGAGGTGTTCACCTTGATCGGCCCCAACGGTGCTGGTAAGACCACGGTGTTCAATCTGATCAGCCGCATCTACACACCGACCACCGGCACCATCGACTGGGCCGGGCCCAATGGCACCGTGGTGCTGACGGACCAGCCACCGCACCAGGTGGCCGGCCTGGGCATCGCGCGCACCTTTCAGAACATTGAATTGTTCGAGCATGCCAGCGTGCTGCACAACCTGCTGATTGGCCGGCACACCCGGCGCGAGACCCATATTTGGGCCGACATGCTTTTCACCGGCCGGGTGCGCGCAGCCGAGGTGCGAGCGCGCGAAAAAGCCGAAGAAATCATCGAGCTGCTCGATTTGCAGCACTACCGCGACACGCTGGTGGCAGGCTTGCCCTATGGCGTGCGCAAGGTGGTGGAACTGGCGCGCGCGCTGTGCACGGAGCCGCAGTTGCTGCTGCTCGACGAACCTTCTTCAGGCCTCAACGTGGAGGAAACCGACGACATGGCGTTCTGGATTCAGGACATTCAGCAGGAGCTGGGCATCAGCGTGCTGATGGTGGAGCACGACATGTCGCTAGTGTCCAAGGTATCAGACCGCGTGCTGGCCATGAACCAGGGCGAAATGGTGGCCTTGGGCACGCCACGCGAAGTGCAAGAACATCCCGGCGTAATCGAGGCTTATCTAGGCAGCATCGACGAGGTCGGCAGCCTGCGCCGCCCGCCGGGCACAGCGCCCATGAGGAACGCAGCATGAACGCGTCCACCCTCGCCAGCACCGAAAGCAACCCGATGGCCATTTCGGCGAGCGCTGCGACTGACGTTGCAACACCGCTGCTGCGCTTGCAAAACATTGAAAGCGCCTACGGCCCCATCAAGGCGATTCGCGGTGTCAGCTTGCAAGTGCAGCCCGGCGAGATTGCAGCGGTGCTGGGCAGCAATGGCGCCGGCAAGACGACTATTTTGAAGACCATCTCCGGCATCCTGGATCCGCGCAGGGGCAGCGTGGAATTTGACGGCCATGACATCACCGCCAATGACCCGGCGGCCATCGTGCGCCGCGGCATGGTGCATGTGCCCGAGGGGCGTGAAGTGTTTGCGCTGCTGTCGGTGCGCGACAACTTGCTGATGGGCGCTTACACCCGAAGCGATAGCGACGCGGTAGCGCGTGATCTGGAAACAGTACTCGGGTACTTTCCAATCTTGCGCGAACGAGCCTCGCAAGACGCCGGGCTGCTCTCAGGCGGGCAGCAGCAAATGCTGGCGATTTCACGCGCACTGATGGGCGCGCCGAAACTCATCCTGCTGGACGAGCCCAGTCTGGGGCTGTCTCCGCGCTTGACCAAGGAAATTTTCGAGATCGTGGTGCGCATCAACCGCGAGCGCGGCACCACGATTTTGTTGGTAGAACAAAACGCCAACATGGCGCTGAACGCCGCCGACTTCGGCTATGTGCTGGAGAACGGCCGCATCGTCATGGAGGACACCTGTGCCAACTTGCGCGAGAAGGACGACATCAAGGAGTTCTACCTTGGCATGAAGGATGAAGGCGTGCGCGGCGAACGGCGCTGGAAGAAGAAGAAGACATGGAGGTGATATGAAGCACCCCCTGAGTCGCTTCGCGCCTTCCCCCTCTCTCGCTTCGCTGCGCGAGGCGGGAGGGGGACGCACCCAGCGCGGCGGGGCGGCCCTTGCGCGGGGGCGCTGGTACTGGGAAGCGCGAGCACTCTCTGGGTCGCCTTTGGCGCCTTCCTCGTCTCTCGCTTCGCTGCGCGCCGTGGTATTCGCAGACACCTACGGCGCCCCGCGGCGCCCGGTGCGCGTGGGCGCTTGTCTTGGGCGGCTAACGGCGCACGGGCCACGTTCAATGCGCAGTTATTTTGAAAGCTGCAATGTCTAATCTGTGGAACCTTGACCATATCCGCCCTGCTGGCAAGGACGTGCTGGCGGGAGACACCGTTCCCGCCATGTTTTGGAACGCGGTGGCCAAACGGGGCCCGAACGTGTGGTTGCGACAGAAGGAACTGGGCATCTGGAAGGCGTGGACCTGGAACCAGACTGCCACCGCGGTGCGCGAGATTGCTGGCGGCCTGATGGCGCTGGGCCTGCAGCCTGGCCAGTGCACCTCCATCCTCTCCAACACCAACATTGAATGGGTGCTGTGCGACCTGGCGTCACTGGCCTGTGGTGGCGTGTCGAACGGCATCTACCCCACCGATGCCGCCGTGCAGGTGCAGTATCTGTGCGAAGACTCTTCCACCCGCCTGTTGTTTGTCGAGAACGACGAGCAGCTCGACAAGGCGTTGGAGGTGCGCGATCAGTTGCCGCAGCTGGCCAAGATCGTGGTGTTCGACATGGAAGGTTTGCGCGGTCTGGATGATCCTGCGGTCATCGGGTTGGCCGCCTTGCGTGAGCTGGGCCGCACTTACATGGAGCAGCACCCTGACGAGCTGGATCGCCGCTCTGCAGCGTGCAAGCCCGAAGATTTGGCCATCCTGGTCTACACCTCGGGCACCACCGGCAAGCCCAAAGGGGCGATGCACACGCACGCAGCCATTACCTACACCTTGCGCGGCTACAACACGCTGATCGCGCGCGACGAGACAGACGAGGCCATGTGCTTCCTGCCGCTGTGCCACATCGCCGAACGCATGGGCGGCGAGTACTTCTCGCTCTACACCGGGAGCAAGCTGAACTTCGTCGAGAACCCTGAAACCGTGCCCGAGAACGTGCGCGAGATTGCGCCTACGGTGTTTACTGCAGTGCCGCGTGTCTGGGAGAAGTTTTATTCTGGCGTGATGATTTCGCTCAAGGAGTCAACCCGCATGCAGCAGGCCGCCTACGCCTGGTCCATTGGCGTGGGGACACGCATTGCCGACCACGTCCTGGCTGGCGAACCTGTGAGTGCAACGCTCAAGCTGCGTTTCTACCTCGCTCGGTGGCTGGCGCTTGACAACGTGCGCAAGCTGATCGGCATCCACAAGGCGCGTTTTCTGGTCACAGGTGCGGCACCCATCTCTCCAGATCTGGTGAAGTGGTACCTGGCACTCGGCCTGCCGATGCTGGAGGTCTGGGGCATGACGGAGACGTGTGGTGCGTCCACCGGAGTGCCGGCCAGCCGCATGAAGCCGGGCTCCATCGGGCCGGCTGCCGAATACAACGAGGTGCGCATTGCCCCTGACACCGGCGAGATCCTGGTGCGTGGCCCCAACGTATTCAAGGGCTACCTGAATCAGCCCGAAAAAACTGCAGAGGCGATTGATTCCGACGGCTGGTTGCACACCGGTGACGTGGGCACCATGGACGCCGATGGCTACCTGCGCATCACCGACCGCATGAAGGACATCATCATTACCGCGGGCGGCAAGAACGTGACGCCGAGCGAACTGGAAAACGAGCTCAAATTCAGTCCGTACATCACCGATGCGGTAGTGATCGGCGACAAGCGTTCGTATCTGACGGTGATCATCATGATCGACCAGGAGAACGTGGAAAAATTTGCGCAGGACAGCGACGTGCCGTTCTCCAACTACGCGAGCCTCACGCGCACACCAGAAGTGCAGGCGTTGATCCAGGGAGAAATGGAGCGCGTGAACGCCAAGTTTGCACGCGTCGAGCAAATCAAGAAGTTTTTCCTGCTGGATACCCAACTCACCGCTGAAGACGAAGAGCTCACTCCCACGATGAAGCTCAAACGCAAGCTGGTGGAGCAGAAGTACGCGCCCCAAATCGATGCCATGTACCGCGGGTAGCCCTTGCCAGCTGATCGTTCCTAGGGGAAAGTGCGGTGCCACAGTTGACGACAAATATCTATAACGGTTCACACAAGGAGACAAAGCATGAAACTTCACCATCTCGCAGCCCTGGCCATCGCCGCAGGGTCCCTGGGCGCAGCCAGCACGGTGCTGGCGCAGAGCCAGCAGGGCGTCAGCAAGGACACCATCACGCTGGGTTCGATTCAGGATCTCTCCGGGCCCCTCGCTGGATTCGGCAAGCAGGTGCGCCTGGGCATGATGCTGCGCGTCGATGAGGCCAATGAACAAGGCGGAGTCGATGGCCGCAAGCTTGAACTCAAGGTCGAAGATTCTGGCTACGACCCCAAGCGCGCCGTGCTGGCCGCACAGAAGCTGGTCAACCAGGAAAAGATTTTCATGATGGTCGGCCACATTGGCACGGCGCAGAACCTGGCTGCCATGCCGGTGCAGTTTGCCAAGAACATCGTCAACTTTTTCCCCGTGACGGCGGCGCGGGAAATGTATGAGCCATTCAACCGGCTCAAGTACGCGTTTGCTGCCCCTTACTACGACCAGATCCTCCAGGCTTTGCCGATGCTGGTCAAAGAGAAAAACGCCAAGACGGTATGCACCATCTATCAGGACGACGAATTCGGGCTGGAAGTGATGCGCGGCGGTGAGGCGGCGCTCAAGGCCATGGGTAAAGAGTACGCAGAAAAAACCACGTTCAAGCGCGGCTCCACCGATTTCTCCTCGCAAGTGGCCAAACTCAAAGCCGCCAGCTGCGACTTTGTGGTGCTGGGAACCATCATTCGCGAGACCATCGGCACCATTGGCGAATCTCGCAAGACCGGCTTTAACCCGACCTTTCTGGGTTCCAGCGCTGCCTACACCGACCTGATTCACAAGCTGGGCGGCAAGGCCATGGACGGCGTGTACGCCACCATGACGGTGCAAAACCCCTACACCGACGAAAAGTCACAACCGATTCGTTTCTGGGCCAACAAGTACAAGACCAAGTTCAACGATGACCCTACCGTGTTTTCGGTCTATGGCTACGTGATCATTGACACCTTCATCAAGGCCGCACAAAAGGCTGGCAAAAATCTGACCACGGATAGCTTCATCAAGGCTATGGACAGCATGACGATTCCGCCCGATATCTTCGGCAGCGCAGAAGCCACCTACACGCCCACCAAGCACCTGGGAAGCGATGCGGTCCGCCTGTCGCAAATTCAGGACGGGCAATGGAAAGTTGTATCCGACTACGTAAAGAAGTAAGCACCCCGCTTGCGCATTGCCAAAGCCGCCTTCGGGCGGCTTTTTTTGTGCTTCGTATGGCAGAATTTTGCCAAGCAATCGCTTTTTGAAATGAAGTGAAGGAACCACATGATTGACCGCACCCTGTTCGATACCGACCACCAGGCTTTTCGCGAGAGTTTCGACCGCTTTATCGCCAAGGAAATCTCGCCCTTTCACGCGGCCTGGGAAGACCAGGGCTATGTGGACCGCGCGGTGTGGAACAAGGCCGGTGAGAACGGGTTTTTGTGCATGACCTTGCCCGAGGACTACGGCGGCGCCGGCGCCGACAAGCTGTACTCGGTCGCGCAAATGGAGGCCATTGCGCACGCGGGTGTGACCGGCATCGGCTTTGGTCTGCACAGCGAAATCGTGGCACCGTACATCCTGCATTACGGCACCCCGGAGCAAAAGCAAAAGTATCTGCCCCAGCTCGCGAGCGGCGCGCTGGTCGGCGCCATTGCTATGAGCGAGCCGGCCGCCGGCAGTGACCTGCAAGGCATTCGCAGCACCGCCATCAAGAGCGCCGATGGATCGCACTATGTGTTGAACGGCAGCAAGACCTTCATCACCAACGGCTGGCACGCAGACCTGGTTATCGTGGTTGCCAAGACCGACCCGAGCGCCGGCGCCAAGGGCACCAGCCTGTTGCTGGTCGAGGCCGGCATGCCGGGTTTCGAGAAAGGCCAGCGCCTGAAAAAACTGGGCATGAAGGCGCAGGACACGTCCGAGCTGTTCTTCAACGATGTGCAGGTGCCCACCGAGAACCTGCTCGGCGGCGCCGCGATGGAAGGGCGCGGCTTCATCTGCCTGATGGAGCAACTGCCATGGGAGCGTCTGCAAATTGCGATTGGCGCCGTGGCTGCTGCCCAGGCCGCCATCGACTGGACGGTCGACTACGTCAAGCAGCGCAAAGCTTTTGGCACCAGCGTCGCCACGTTCCAGAACACCCGCTTCACCTTGGCCGAGCTGCAAACCGAAGTCCAGGTGGCGCGCGTGTTTGTCGACAAGTGCTGCGAGCTGGCGCAAGCCGGCACGCTGGACACCGCCACCGCCAGCATGGCGAAGTACTGGACCAGCGATTTGCAGTGCAAGGTGATGGACGAGTGCGTGCAGCTGCACGGCGGCTACGGCTACATGTGGGAGTACCCCATCACCCGCGCCTATGCAGATGCACGCGTGCAGCGCATCTACGGCGGCACGAACGAGATCATGAAAGAGGTGATTGCACGCGGCATGGGCCTGGGCTCGCGCTGAGCGACGGCGTCGGCTCGCACTGGGCATCGGTATGGGCGCCGATTGCGCGTGCCCACCGATTCACTATTAAATAAATAGCTTATTGCGCTTACCCCATAAGCGCTAGAGGCCTGTTTGACTCATATTCCTCAGCAGGCACACAATCAGTTTTTCCACTGCCCGCACACGCCGCCATGTCCCCACCCAACGCCTTCTACGCCCAGTCGGGCGGCGTCACCGCCGTCATCAATGCATCCGCCTGCGGCGTCATTGAAACCGCACGCCGCCACCCGGACCGCTTCGGCACGGTCTACGCAGGGCGCAATGGCATCGTGGGCGCGCTCACCGAAGACCTGATCGACACCGCCGACGAATCAGCAGCCACCATCGCAGCACTGCGCTCCACGCCCTCGGGCGCGTTCGGCTCGTGCCGCTACAAGCTCAAATCGCTGGAGTCGCACCGCCGCGAGTATGAGCGCCTGATCGCCGTGTTCAAGGCGCACGACATCGCAACCTTCTTCTACAACGGCGGCGGCGATTCGGCCGACACCTGCTTCAAGATGAGTCAGCTCTCGAGCTCGATGGGCTACCCGCTGCAGGCCATCCATGTGCCCAAGACCATCGACAACGATTTGCCTCTGACTGACTGCTGCCCCGGCTTTGGCTCCGTGGCCAAGTACGTCGCCGTGTCCACGCTGGAAGCCTCGTTTGACGTGCGGTCTATGGCGGCCACTTCGACCAAGGTATTCGTGCTCGAAGTCATGGGCCGCCACGCGGGCTGGATCGCCTCCGCCGGTGGCTTGGCAGTAGACCACGGCATTCCGGTCGTCATTTTGTTTCCCGAGATTGCGTTTGACCAGACTGCTTTTCTCCAGCGGGTAGACACGCTAGTCCAGCAGCACGGCTACTGCACCGTGGTGGTGTCAGAGGGTAGTCACCACGCTGATGGAAAGTTTCTGGCCGAGCAGAGCACGCGCGACGCCTTCGGCCACGCGCAGCTGGGCGGCGCAGCGCCTGTGGTGGCGCAAATGGTGCAGGAGTCGCTAAGCGTCAAAGTGCATTGGGCGGTGGCCGACTACTTGCAGCGCTCGGCGCGGCATATCGCCTCAGCCACTGATGTGCGCCAGGCCTATGAAGTGGGCCAACACGCAGTGGAGCTTGCGCTGCAGGGGCGCAATGCGGTGATGCCCACCATTGAGCGCATTAGCGATGTGCCCTACGCCTATCGCCTTGGATGCGCGCCGCTTGACGCCGTGGCCAACGTTGAGAAACCCATGCCGCGCGACTTTATTTCTGAGGACGGTTTTGGCATCTCCGAATCCTGCCGGCGCTACTTGTTGCCGCTGATAGAAGGTGAGGATTACCCGGTCTTTCATGCCGGGTTGCCGGTGTACGTCACGCTGCGCAATCGCACCGTGGCCAAGAAGCTGCCGGCGTTCGCGCTGCGCTGAGCACGCGGAAAGCAATCCGGAGGGCGCGTCGAATCAGGCGCCACACTGCGCGCGTTGCCTTCCGCGCAGACACCGTCTATCGCCAGAATGCCCCAGCGCGGGTACGCCAAAAACGATCACCGCGCATTTACACCAAGCAATTGCTCTGCAAAAAAAACTATACTGATTTCTCACGTGCAACCGGAGACACCACCCCATGACCGAAGCCTTCGTATTCGACGCCCTGCGCACCCCGCGCGGCAAGGGAAAAAAGACGGCAGCCTGCACGAAGTCAAGCCGATCACCCTGCTCACCGGCCTGCTTACTGAGCTGCAGCACCGCCATGGTTTCGACACCGCAGCGGTGGACGACATCGTCATGGGCATCGTCTCGCCGATTGGCGAGCAAGGCTCGGTGCTGCCCAAGGTGGCAGCCATCAGGGCGGGGTGGGACTTCACCACCTCGGGCGTGCAGATCAATCGCTTCTGTGCCTCGGGTCTTGAGGCCGTCAACATGGCGGCGCAGAAGGTCCGCTCCGGCTGGGAAGACTTGGTAGTCGCAGGCGGCGTCGAGAGCATGAGCCGCGTGCCGATTGGCGCCGACGGCGGTGCCTGGGCGCAAGACCCGGAGACCAACTCGGCCACGCTGTTCGTGCCTCAGGGCATTGGCGCGGATCTGATCGCCACGCTCGACGGCTTTACCCGTACAGACGTGGACGCCTTCGCGGTCGAATCCCAGCGCCGCGCCACTGCCGCACGCGCTGCGGGTTACTTCAAGCAATCGGTGGTGCCGGTGCGTGACGCCATCGGCCTGACCATTCTTGAAGAAGACGAATTCATCAAGCCGCAGACCACGATGGAAGGCCTCGCCGGGCTCAAGCCCTCTTTCGCCCAGCTCGGCGCCATGGGTTTTGACGCTGTGGCGTTGCAGCGCTACCCGCAGGTAG
>JBBSRE010000077.1:0-9950 GCA_038243365.1 Burkholderiales bacterium
AACGCTTTCAAGGCGTCACCGGCCGGCGCGATGATGGGCGGCGCGCAGAACGCCAGCCCGGGATTTGCACGAGCGGCCGACTCAGCCAGCGGCAGTACGACCCGAGCAGATGAGAAAACGCGGCCCGCTGCTGCCAATACACCTCCACCTGCCGCAGCCACGCCTGAAGCGGCTGACGTGCAGGCCGACTCTGCATCAGGAGGGGCGAGCAGCGCAGCGACTGAAGACAAACAAGGCGAAGCGAAAGACCGCGCCGCTGCGGCGACCCCCGGCATCGTCGATCCCATGCAATGGTGGGGCTCACTGACGCAGCAGTTCCAGCAAATCGCGGCGGCCGCGCTGAAGGACACCGGGCAGCAGACGGCGGGGGGCAGCTCGGGAAAACTGGCTGCCCGCATGGCGCAGGACGCAGTCAAGCGCGCCAACGACATGGCCGGAAAAATGGCGGCGCAGGGCGCCAAGGCCATGCAGGCGGGCACGCGCTCAGCCACAGGCAAGAAGCCGGTTGCCAGCAGCCCGGCGCCGCGCAAGGCTGCAGCCAAAAAGGCCAGCACCCGCAGCAAGAGTGCTGTGAAGACCAAGCCTGCCGCACCCCGCAAGACGCAGGCCACGAAAAAAACGAAGCCCAAATCCTGAGCACGATCGTCGTTTGCCTCATCCCGGCGCCTCAGAGCGCCGGAGCGCTTCAGGTCTTCCCGAACTGAGGGATTGGCCGGCCAAGGTGAAGACCAGCAAGTCGCGGCGTCTCCACCCCCCTCGTTTCGTAGTGCCCCTGCCGATGTCATGACACTTTTCCCCACCGGCCACGCCACCCATCCTCAAGCCCGCATGGCGGCGCTCATTGCGCTGGCGCAGCTGCGCGCGCAAATGGAGCAGCCAGGTTACGCATCGGCCCCCACGCTAGGCGTGCTCTACATCACCGACCACTATGCGGATGAAGCGCAGGACCTGCTAGATCTGCTGTCCGCCGAGCTGCCCGAGATCACCGACTGGAGCGGTAGCGTGGGTGTGGGCGTGTGTGGTGGCAGCGCCGAGTATTTCGATCAACCGGCGCTCTCGGTCATGCTGCTTGACGTGCCGAGTGATCAGTACCGCGTGTTCTCCGGCGTAGCGCCGTTGCCGCATGTGAGTCGCGGTATTTTTTCAGCGCATACCGCGCTGGTGCACGCCGATGGCGACGCGCCTGATGTGACCGCCCTGATCTCAGAGTTGGCTGACCGCACGGCCAGTGGCTATCTGTTTGGCGGCGTTGCGGCCAGCCGCTCGGCCAGTGTTCAAATTGCAGTCGGCGGCAGCGGCAATGTGGCCGGGCAGGGTGCTGCTGGGGGGGTGTTTGCCGGAGGGCTGTCCGGGGTGGCATTTGCCGCCGAGGTCGCGATGCTTTCCCGCGTGACCCAGGGTTGCCAACCGGTTGGGCCGGTGCGCCGCGTGACAGCTGCTGCGGGCAATGTGGTGCTGTCGCTGGACGACGAGCCCGCGCTGGAGAGCCTGCTCGAAACGCTCAATGTATCGCTCGTGCAAGACACACAGCATGCGCTGGAGTGTGTACGTGCCACCTTGGCCGGACTGATGGACGACGAGCGCAATGCCCCCAGTATTGCTGAGCAGCGCACCGGCCATTTCGGCTCGGAGACCCGTGTGCGCCACCTCGTGGGGTTGGACGCAAGCCGCCAGGGCGTGGCGCTCGCCGACCATGTGAACGTCGGCATGCGGCTCGCTTTTTGTCAGCGCAATGCCCATGCCGCGCGCGCCGACCTGACGCGCATATGCGCGGAAATTCGAGAGGAACTTGCGCCTTCTGAAGGGCCGCAGACGCATGGGATCGCTGGCGCAATCTATGTCAGTTGTTCAGGACGCGGCGGCCCGCATTTCGGCGGTGACAGCGCCGAGGTGCGGATTCTTCAGCATGCTCTGGGCGACGTGCCTCTGGTCGGTTTCTTTGCTGCCGGAGAAATTGCGCACGCCCAGCTGTATGGTTACACCGGCATACTCACCGTGTTCCTACACGCGCTTTAACGCCTGAGCACATTGCGGCCTGTCACTGGCGGCGTGGGTTGTTGGGGTGTCGATCATCGCGGTTGCGCACGCCATCTCCGTCGCGGTCCCGATCACGGTCGTTGCGCAGACCGTCGTTGTCGAGGTCGCGGTCGTAGCGATCAGCGATTCCGTCGTGATCCCTGTCACGTGGGCGGCCGTGCCGGGCAGAGTCCCCGCGTCGCCAATCACCGCGCACATAGGTCCATTGGCCATTGCGCTCTACCCACTGCGGCTGCTGGTATGCGTAGCCGCGACGTGCCTGCAGCCAGTAACCGTCTACCCACCGGTAGCGTGTTCCGCGCCATTCCCAGTGCCCATCGACCCATACATGATCCCTGCGCGCACCCGGTCGATTCATCGAACGCGGTGGCGGAGGAGGAGGCAAGTCGCGGTACTGCAGCTGCGGGCCGGACTGGATGATGACGGTGCCCTGGGTGGCCGCCTGTGCCGGGAGGCTACTGGCAAACGCCGCGGTGATAACGGCAGCCGCAACGGCGCCAGCGCTCGAAATGGAAAAACGGGACATGGGCAGTTTCCTTCTCTCTGTGGATTGGTGACAGCTTCTTCTCTACCGCTGCCATCGTGCGCCCGCTGCGTCAATGCTGTGTAGGTCACGCGTGAAGTTGTGTGTCGCCGTGTGTCGCCAATCTCGCAAACCGGGGGGCCTTGGGCGCCCAGATCAAGCACGACCCATTGGCGGGTCAAGCTTCCGTCCCACAGGCTGTATGAGCAGCCAGGAGTAGGGTGGTCCGGCATGAATGGCGTGTCCGCACAGCCAACCCGGTCCACACAGTTGCATGAAGCCGCTGCCATTGATAAAAGGAAAAAGCATGGCCACCAGCATTACTCAGGCGAAACCGCTGCTCACGGCAGCCGAACTCGAACTTTTTGAACATAGCCGGGCTGAGCCGATCAAGGCGTTCAATCCCAAGCAGTTGGCGAGCAAAGAAAAGCGCACCCGTACCTTGCGCGATAAGTACCGCGACCTGTTCCGCCGCCAGACGGTGGCGCAGCGCGGAACAGCTGGCACAGGGAAAGGCGGTAAGGCTGGCTTGTCGACGGGTACGTCCGGCGAAGCCAACGCCCGAACCCAGCGCAAGTCCGAAATCATGCAAGAGGTGCTGGAGCGATTCGAAGCGCGCAGCGCCTTGCTTGAGTCGCGCTCGCAGAAGGAAGCAGATCAGAAGCCAAAAAAAATGGCAGGTAAGCCAGCCGCCCGACTGGCAACCGCCCAATCCCCTGTCAATTCTAAAAAGCCAGCTTCGGTGAAGGCATCGTCAACTGCAAAAGCGGCAGCGCCGGCGAAAGCGACAGCCAACTCATCCGGCGACAGGTCTGTGAAAGCCAAAGCGGGAGCCGGTGCCTCTAGCAAGGTTGGATCTGCTTCAAGCGCCGGTACAAAGGGCGTGGCGAACCCCCGTAAGCCGAGACAGGCCGAATCGCCTCTTAGTGCAGTCAATGATCTGAAAAACGGCGCAGGAGGTGCGGTTCAGGTGGAGCACCTCACAGGTCAGGACCCAACCGAGCGCTCGCACAAAGCGCCATCAGATATGGCGCCCACCTACGGAGGAAAGGCTCAGGCTCCTGACATCAACGCCCCAATCGACATGGTGCCCGCAGCCAAACGCGGCAATCCTGTGCGAAATATGCCTGGCAACATCGCCATCCAGGGCCATGTGAGTTCCAGCATTCGGCGCGCTCAGGGAAAGAAGGACAGCCGGTAGCTTGCTGCGCGAGCCGACTGGTGCAATGCGTCACTGTTTTGGGCTCCCGCACTGGGCAGTTGCGAGTGCCACTTTATGCACCCTGAGTTGGCATTCCTTTAGCCACCCACTCCGGCAGGCCACCTCGGAACCAATACACGTTTTTGAACCCCTTGGTCTTGGCCGCTTTGGATGCCTTGTAAGACTTCCAGCACTCGGCGCCGTTACAGGCAAAGATGACCGGTTTGTCCATGCTTAAGCCCTGCACGGCATCCAGAGCGGAAAAATCATCCAAGGCCGCGTTGAAGGCGACGTCTTTCAGGCTTTTTTCGACGTACGCTGCGTGTACCGCGCCACGAGCGTGCTTGGTCTTGAATTCTTTTTCGGTTCGGGTATCGACCAGCATGGCGCCGCTTTCCTGAAGTTTGCGCACCTCTTCGGCATCTACCACTTGCACTGAAGGTAGGCTGACGGGCGTAAACAGCCCGAGCTCGGCCACCCGGCGGTACTCCGCCGCGTCAGGGCGGACTGACACTGACGCCAGGCCTACTCCCGCCGTTTGCGTAGCAAACCATTTTGCAATCTTCGCGCGCAGGTCCTGCGGCAGGGACTGGCTCACCACCACCGAGAAACCGTCTGGCACCGGCTGCGAAGTCGCCAGCAGCTTGGCGACGCCCGCGTGCTGTGCAGACCACTCCGACCATGCACTTTCAGTGACCACGGTTGCGTCGGTACCGCCAAGTACGAGCGCGGTGAGGCCTGCATCAGGGTATTTTTCGTATTGCACCGACTTGAGGTCCTTGAACGACAGACCCGCCTGGTTCAGCATGCCGCGCGCCATATAGGTGTAGACCGAATCCTGCTGCGGCAGGTAGAGCCGGCGGCCTTTCATGGCGGACAGCTCACCCACATTGCTGCGAGCCACCAACACATACTTGCTGGACGAGCTGGTAGCGCCTATCAGTTCGTAACCGCGTTGCAAAGCCGACGCTGCTACCTGCGCGGGCCCGATGAAGATGGAAAAACCTGCGCTGCGGGTGGCGCGCATGACGTTCGCCAAGTCGTCGCTGGTGCTGACGGTGACTGACTGACCGGTGACCTGCGCCAAGCCGCTCTCAAGCGCACTGCGAGAAATCGTGTTGGACGCGGTGCGCGCGGTTGGCTCCACCGCCACCACTACTGTCAGTTGCGCTTGCGCTGCAGATGTGAGCAGACCCAGCGCCAGGGCGATCCATGCTCTCTTAGATTGGTTTCGCATTGCTGCTTCCTCCAGTTAAGTCGCATTATTGACGGTAACAAGCGCAACTTGAAAGCGAGAAGAACAGTCTGAAACGCCCCAACATTGGAGGATGGAAGCGTGGATGCGTTTACCGATGGCCCGATCTCTGCGCGCAAGCCGCTCCTGCCGCCATCTTGGCAGTCCAGTCCCCCAACGCAGCGACCCTTTGATGCGGGGATTTCAGCTGACCTCCACTGCAAACCTCAGACCGGCATGCGCTTCCAGGCGCTTCATCAGCGCATCGCCCATGGCGGGCGCGGTAGTCCAGATGCCGCCAGGGGTGTCTTGTGCCTCGCGCAGCAGGCAGACGGCCGCCTCGGCAATCATCTTGCTGGTAGAGCCGTAGCCGGGGTCGCGGTCGCCTTTGACCGACACGCGTGCCTGGTTGCCTGCGTCGTCCGACCCTACAAACAAAATGTCATAGAAACCCGCGTCGCGCTCCTCGCGAGAAGGGCCTTCGCCCGGCTTCGGCCCGTCATCGGAGCCGAGGGATTTGTCGGCTGCCACTGCGTTGGCGATGGCCTCGCCCTTATCGCCGGGACCGGTCACCATCATTTCGTCGTAAACGAAATCGGCGCCATAGCGGTGGTCCAGCAGGAAGTTGGAGCGGTGCACGTTGCGCGTGTTGATCGCAGCCATCACAAACGGTGCTACCCATACGCCCAATGCCTCGTCCACCATGGGCTTGTGGCCGGAAGGTTGGCGCGGGCCCTCAAAGCCGGGAGTGAGTGAGAAGGGGCTGCGCAGCAGTTCCAGCACCGACGGGTCGGCGGCTGCGGCGGCCATGGTGGCCTTCAGGCTGGCTGCGGTGCCGCCCGAGAAAGTGCCCTTCATCTTGCGCACGCGGCCCCGCACTCGGCATGCGGGGTGGCCGAAGCGTTTTTGCATTTCTTGCTGCAGCATCCACACGCCCAGGTCGAACGGAATCGAATCGAACCCGCAGGAAAAGACGATGCGCGCGCCGCTGGCCCTGGCCTCGGCCTCGTGCGCGTCGATCATGCGGCGCATCCAGGCCGGCTCGCCGCACAGGTCTACATAGTCCACGCCCGCAGACGCACAGGCCGCCACCAGTTCGTTGCCGTACAGCTGGTAGGGGCCGACTGTGGTCAGCACCAGGTGTGTCTGCGCCATCAGCGCCTGGAGACTGGCCGTGTCGCTGCTGTCGGTGACCACCAGCGGCGTGTCGGCCGGCGCGCCTACTTCATCGCGCAGCGCCGCCAGTTTGTCGGCGCTGCGCCCGCTCATGGCCCAGCGCAGGCCGCTGCCTGCCGGGTAGTTGTGCAGGAGATACTCGACTACCAATCGGCCGGTGAAGCCGGTGGCACCGTGTACGACGAGATCGAAACGTTTGGTCATGGGGCGGGTCTCGCTATCGGTCTGCGCTTGGCGCAAAAAATCAGACCCTGCAAGGGGTCACAGTGGAAAACGATTGTGAAAGATGCGCAAACGTTGGCTTGTCGCCGAAGCGCGCCGACTGTCTGCCCATGCGGAACATGCGGTTGCTGTGAGCACGCCGCCTCGCAGAGCGCAACGATTGGTTACAACACCTTCCCCGTTTTTGGCGTTTGCGCCCAGCCCCATGAAGGATGCTCTGCGCTTGTCTAAAAGTTGTGTGTGAGGGGCGGTGAGGGCTCGCCACACTTCAAAAAAGGAATGAACACATGAAGAGAAATTTTGTGGTGCCGCCCCGGCTGCCGGCGCGATGGTTCTTGATTACCGGAATGTTGTGCGCCATGGCCACCGCGCCCGCGTACGCCCAAAGCGAAGAATCCGCAATGCTTTCGTTGGCAGTAGCGTCGGTTGTGGGAGAAGCTTCCACGCCAGCGGGTGCCGCAGTGGCGCTCCCTCTGGCGCTTTCGGTCGGCGGTGCGGTGCTGACGGTGAAGGCGGTTGCCGCCTCGGCCTCAGGCACGCTTTACCTGCTCGAGCGTGCCTCGGACGGCGCACAGGCGAGCATTGAACTGGCGGCGCGCGGTGTGGCAGCTTCGGCCTATGGCGTGGGCACTGCAGTCACCTGCAGTGTCATCAGCACCGGCGTGTTGCTCCTGGCTGCGGGCGAAGTCATGGCCTTTGTGCCCAATGCCATCGGCCAGGCCTTGCTGCACAACGAACGCCTGTGAGGATCACGCGAATGAACACACAGCCAAGGATTGATGTGGCGCCCGCGCCCGACGCACGCAACTTGCTTCGCGCAGGCCTGGCGCGAGGCGCGGTTCTGCTGGTAGGCGCCGTTGTTGTCGTGGCTTTTCCCGCGCATGCCGGGCGCTCTTGTGAATCGAACCGGCCTGTGGCGCCCAATGTGGTTGAGCGTGGCATGAAGCTGGCTGCGCAGACGTCGGCAGCGCTGGATGCCGAGAACGCCCGTTCTGGCGCGGTGGTGGTGGCCTTAGGCCGGGCCGGGCAAGACCTGGGTAAATACAAGCTGCGCTACTCGCACTTTGGCTGGGCCTACAAAATGCCCGAGGGCCCTTGGCGCGTGGCCCATAAGCTCAACGAATGCGGCACCGCGTCGGGGCACCTGTACCGCCAAGGGTTGGGTGAGTTCTTCCTGGACGACGTGTGGCGTTATGAAGCCATATACGCCGTGCCCACGCCCGAGGTGCAGCAGCGTTTGATGGCAGTGCTGCTGGACAACAGCCGGATCAAAACCTTGCAGCACCAGCCCTACAGCGTGGTCAGCTATGCGTGGGGCCAAAAATACCAACAGTCCAACCAGTGGGCGCTGGAGACGCTGGCACTGGCCATGGAGCCCACCTCGGTGCGCACGCGCGACCAGGCGCAGGCGTGGCTGCGATTCAAGGGTTACGTGCCGACGACGCTCAAGCTCGGTCCGCTTACGCGCATGGGGGCCAAGGTGGGTTCGGCCAACATTGCGTTTGATGATCATCCGAACGACAAGCGGTTCTCTGACCTCATCGAGACCATCACCGTGGATTCGGTGCTGGCGTGGATGCAGCAGGCGCAGCTGACATCGACCCCGGTGGCGCTGGTGCTGAAGAACTGAATGGATGAGTCAAAACGGGTGATAGCGCTTACTCCGCTTGCCTGGGTAGCTATAAAAATAGAAGCATTTGATTAACAAGCCGCCGAAGGCGGCGGGGGAGAAGACGACGTGAGTAAATCTTTAAGACTGTCCGAAAAGTGGTTTCGCCGTGGTTTGTGGCTGGTGTCCCTGGTATTTGCCAGCTTCCTCATTGGTCTGGGCGGCACGCTGGTGGGCGATCTGCCGCAGGTCGAGCAGACTTTGGAGCTGAACAGCTTCTACGCCGATCCGGCAGCCGCCGCACAACTGCAGGCGCAGCTCGGCAGTGAACAGGCCGCCGCAGATGCGGCCGAATCCGCCCTCGAGCAGGCGCGCCTGCAGTTGAGCAAGGCCCGCAGCGAGACGCGTTCACAGCGCGAGAGCTTCAGCAACTGGCTTGCCACGCGCAGCGTCACCCAGCGCTCCGAGCAAGACCCCGAGGTCATCGCACGCACGCGCGCGCTGGACGCCCAGAACCGCGCCGAGCAGGCACAACAGCGCGCGGTGGAGGCGCAGCAGCAAGCGTCACTGGATGCGCGGCAGTCGGCTGTGCGAACCAGCCGCCAAATCGAAACCATGGACGCAGACGCGTTGGTGCGCATGAACGCCGAGGCGCGCGAGGTCGAGCTGCGGGTGTTCCTGTACCGACTGGCGTTGACTTTGCCGCTGCTCGTCATTGCCGGCTGGTTGTTCGTCAAAAAGCGCAAGGGCACTTACTGGCCCTTTGTGTGGGGCTTCATCTTCTTCGCACTGTTCGCCTTTTTTGTCGAGCTGGTTCCTTTCCTGCCGAGCTACGGCGGCTACGTGCGCTATGCAGTGGGCATCGTCATCACGGCGCTGGTGGGCCGTTACGCGATCCTTGCGCTCAACCGCTACCTGGAGCGCCAGAAACTGGCCGAAGAGCGCCCTGACGCTGATCGCCGCAATGAACTGGGCTACGACGTGGCGCTGACGCGGCTGTCCAAAAGCGTATGCCCCGGCTGCGAGCGGCCGGTGGACTTGAAGAACACCAGCATCGATTTTTGCCCGCATTGCGGCATTTGCCTGTTTGACCATTGCGGGCAATGCAGCACACGCAAGAGTGCGTTCTCACGCTTTTGCCATGCCTGCGGAGCGATTGCCGGGCGCGGCGCGGCACAACCGCCAGTGGCTGCACCTGCTGCATTGGGACCGGCCGGAGCCGCAGCGCCGCCATTGGCATCAACGTGATGTTCGGCCAAGGTGCTCCCCAGTTCGCCAGTAGATTCGGGCGCTGCTGAGGTCTGAGCGCCAACGCTCGGTCAGCGGCTCTCCAGCGGGCCCGTTGCGCCGTGCTTTCAGCGTGCCGATGCCGCGCGTCGCCAGCGCCGCAACCGCCGGCGCGTCACCCGCGCGGTGCGCCACGGCCAGCTACCGCGAACGTGTGCCAGCAAGTGTGATTTCCAGACCGTCCAGCGCGCGTACCACAGGGCGAACCAGGTCAGCTGCATCAGTGCCGGCCGCGTCAGGGAAAAGAGCCGGGCCACCAGCCCGGTGCCGGCAACCTTGGCCAGCACCACCACCAAAGTTCCGGTCAAAACATGCCCGGTACCAATGGCCCACAACGCCAGCAGCTTGACTGGGAGCAAGGCAAGCGTAGGGATGGCAAAGGTGGCCAGCGCTGCCCAGGGAGGCATGGCGCGCACCTGCTCTTCCACCCTGCGCAGCCCGGGCCAGCGGCCCAGGCGCGCCAGCAGGCGTTGCAGCGGCTCCCAGCCCCACTCCTCGAACAGCACCACCAGTGCGAGCACCCATGCAGCCAGGCTGCCGAGCAGGCGCAGGGGCAACGGCAAAGGGCGAAACGGCATGCTGCATCGTACTGTCGAGGCGGGCGACTTCAGGGCTTTCCGCTTCTTACAGGCCATGCCGTTATAGAAGGAAAATAGGCCTG
>JBBSRE010000078.1:0-9932 GCA_038243365.1 Burkholderiales bacterium
CTGGCAATTGTGCACAGGAAGGCGCTGAAACACCGCTCGCCGACCGCGCCGCTCTGCCGGTTGGCAGCGGATCGTTTCTAATCGCCGGCGTTGTTGACTTCGACTGACTGGAGACCACGTTGAATCTTAGAAAGATTGCTCTGGGAGCTTTGACCCTGCTCATCGTGGCGGGCGCCGCAGGCTGGCTCAGCCTGGACAGGGAAGCCCGCGCATTGCTCAAAACCTTGCCGACCAACCGCGACCTGTTGTTCTGGACGCAGCCGCAGCGCGATGCGGCGTTTCGCGCGCTCGACCGCTTGCCCATCCTGGCGAAAGCGCACGTTATCCCCGCCAGCACTACGCCCCAGCCCCTGCCGCAGGGCGAACCGCTTGCGCTCCCGATCGATCTGGACGCCTACATGGCCAGCCAGCGCAGCGCCGCCATCGTGGTGCTGCAGGGCGGCAAGCTGCGGCTGGAGCGCTACGGCCTGGGCTTTGACAAAGCCGGCCGCTGGACGAGCTTTTCGGTCGCCAAATCGCTCACCTCCACGCTGGTCGGCGCGGCGTTGCGCGACGGTTTCATCAAAAGCATGGACGACAAGGTGAGCGACTACATCCCTGACCTGAAGGGCTCGGCGTACGACGACGTGAGCGTGCGCCAGCTACTCACCATGACCTCGGGCGTGCGCTGGAACGAAAACTATGCCGACCCGAACTCCGACGTGGCCCAGTTCAACAACCACCAGCCGGAGAAAGGCGTCGACGCGTTGGTGAGCTACATGCGCAAGCTCCCGCGCGAGGCGCCCGCCGGCACGCGCTGGCACTACAGCACCGGCGAGACGAATCTGGTGGGCTTACTGGTCACCCAGGCGACGAAGAAGCCGCTGGCCGACTATCTTTATGAAAAGGTCTGGAATCCCGTGGGCATGGGTCAAGAAGCCACCTGGCTGCTCAGCAAGACGGGCCAGGAGATCAGCGGCTGCTGCATTCAGGCTGCCACGCGGGACTACGCGCGCTTCGGTCAGTTCATTCTGGACGGCGCCAAGGTGAACGGCGTGAGCATCGTGCCGGACGGCTGGCTGCACGACGCCACCACCCGCCAGACGCTCATCGGCCAGCCAGAGCGCGGCTATGGTTACCAGTGGTGGACCTACGACGATGGCAGCTTTGCGGCACGCGGCATTTTTGGCCAGGGCATCTTCATCGACCCCCAGCGCCAGCTCGTCATCGCCTCCAACGCCAACTGGTCTGGCGGCGCGAGCGACCCGGTCGCCAGCCAGGCGCGCGAGGCGTTCTACCGTGCAGTGCAGCAGGCGGTAGACGCGCAAGCTCTGGCTGCCCGCTGAAGACTGCCGAGCATTCATACCGCTCGCTGCTCCGTTAGCTCGTCGAGCGTCGAGCGTCGAGCGTCGAGCGTCGAGCGTCGCAAGCTTGCGCGCAGTGCGTTGCCGCTCCAAACGATGGCGCCGCCTAGAATTGAGGCATGCGTGCTCTCATCCCCTTTTTGCTGCTGGTTATTGCCAGTGCCCCTGTCTATGCACAGACTTCAAGCCAAAATGCTGCCAAAGGCTTACAAGTAGAGCGCGACCAGCTATCAAATACAGAGCAAAAGTCGGGGCGTACGGAACAGAAAACTGAACGCATCCATCTGGAAGACAAAGGCAGCACTGTCGACGAACTGCGCATAGGCGGCCAAACCCGCAGCATTACCGTGCAACCGGCAGCACAAAACATGCCGGAATACGAAGTGCAGCCGTCTGACGGCGTGCGCAATCGGCCACGCAATGGCGCCGAATCGACCACGGGCCCGCGGGTGTGGAACGTGATGAAGTTCTGATTCCCGCTTGGTGACCTGTGCGGCATTCGTTTCGCTGCCCACGCCCCTTCCGCGCCCGCCCACGCGCGCTCAAGCGCTGCCCGTCGTCCCTCCACATGCACCGCGCCACATAGGGCGCCCTGAACATGGCTGTATTCACCCCCGTTTCCCCTGAAGCGGCCAGCGAGCTGCTGGACCGGCTCCAACTTGGCGAGCCGACCGCGCTGCGCGGCATCGAAGGCGGCATCGAAAACACCAACTACTTCGTCAGTTGCGCTGCGGGCGAATTCGTGCTCACTTTGTTTGAGCGACTCACCGCTGAGCAGCTGCCGTTCTACCTGCACCTGATGAAGCATCTGGCACATGCCGGCATACCAGTACCAGACCCGCGCGCGGACTCGCACGGCGAGATCCTGCACACCGTGTGTGGCAAGCCTGCCGCGCTGGTCAACCGCTTGCCCGGCCACAGCCAGCTCGCGCCGGGCAATGCACACTGCGCCGCTGTTGGCGACATGCTGGCGCGCATGCACCTGGCCGCTCGCGACTATGACCGCTCACAAGCCAACCTGCGCGGACTGGCCTGGTGGAACGACATCGCGCCGCTGGTACTCCCGCACCTCGCGGCCGAAGAGGCTGGCTTGCTCCAAGCAGAGCTCGCCTTCCAAAACCACATTGCCAGCAGCCCTGCATACGCCGCACTTCCACGCGGCCCCGTTCATGCCGACCTGTTTCGAGACAACGTCATGTTCGAGGGCGACCAGCTCACCGGTTTCTTCGATTTTTACTTCGCTGGCGTCGACACGTTTCTATTTGATCTGGCTGTGTGCATGAACGACTGGTGCGTACACCTGCCCACCGGGGAGCACGATGCCGCGCGGGCGAAAGCGCTGCTCGATGCCTACCAGGCTGTGCGCCCCCTGAATGGGGCTGAGCGCACGTTGCTACCGGCCATGGCGCGTGCCGGCGCACTGCGTTTCTGGATTTCTCGCGTCTGGGATTGGCATCTACCGCGCGAGGCGCAAGTGCTCACGCCCCACGACCCCACCCATTTCGAACGTGTACTGCGCCAACGCGTGGCGCAGCCACTGTTGCCTTGAACTCTGAGCCTGCATGAAACTTCTAATTGTTCCCGCCCGCACCGGCGTCGCCTGGGTCAAAAGCGGCATCCGCGCCTTCTGGCGCCAGCCGATCGCCATGGCGGCGCTGTTCTTCATGACCATGGCTGCCATGTCGCTGGCCACGATGATTCCGATGATCGGCCCCGCCTTGGCGCTGGCGCTGCTGCCATCGGCCACGCTTGCCATGATGGTCGCCTCAGCCGAAGCGATGCAGGGTCGCTTTCCCACACCCGCCGTGCTGCTGGTGGCATTTCGCACCGGTCGGCAACGCCTGCACGACATGGCGGTTCTGGGCGCCCTGTACGCCGCGGGGTTTCTGCTGATCATGGCCGCTTCTGCGCTGTTTGATGGTGGTCTGTTTGCGCAGGTGTACTTGGGCGAGCTACAGCTCACGCAAGAGATGGCGCAAAGCGGCGATTTCCAGCTTGCCATGTGGTTCTCGATGCTGCTGTACCTGCCGCTCTCGCTGCTGTTTTGGCACGCCCCCGGCTTGGTGCACTGGCACGGCGTGCCGCCGGTGAAAAGCCTGTTTTTCAGCTTTATCGCCTGCATCCGCAATCTGGGCGCTTTCACCATGTACGGCTTGGCCTGGCTCGGCGTGTTCGCCGCGGGTGGCGTGGCCATGAGCCTGCTCTCGGGCGTGCTTGCCGTCCTCGGCCTGGCCAGTGCACCGGCTGTCTTGGGTGGCCTCATGGTGGCGCTGGCGCTGATGCTGGCCGCGATGTGCTTCACGTCTATCGTGTTCACGTTCCGCGATTGCTTTGAGCCGCCAGAACGGCCCAAGGCGGATAGCGAGCCTTTGCAAATGGCCTGATGCCAGGCCGCTGCAGCGGCCTGGCATTGCGCCCAAAAAAACGCGCACTCACAAGGCAGACCACACATGCCTGGCGCCGCGCAGGGCGCCGCACTCTCGAGCGGCGCGCGTCATGCAACTGTCACGCGTTCATCACGAAGTTGTCACGTTCTGTTCCTAGCATCGGCGTAGACCTGATCCTGCGGTTGCACCAAGCAACGCGGCGAGCGGGTCGATCAATTCCCCGAATCGCAACAGGACAGACAGAACATGACCCCTACGCTCTTCCCCACCCGCCGCAAGGCCCTGCAACTGTTTGCCGGCATTCCGCTGCTGCCGCTCGGCACTTCGGCCGCCGCCACCTTTCTCGCCGGCTGCGGCGGCGGGAGCGAGGAGGCTGTTGTGGTACCCGCGGCCAGCTTTGCATCGGCCGCGTTCACGTCGATGGCGGCGCCCACGCTGAGCAACCCGGCTGCGATGGCCACCACTACCGTGGGCTCTGCGCTCAATGTCACGCTGACCGACAAGACCGTGCGCAGCTACGAGCTGGCCTACCAGCCTTTCTTCATCACCGGTGATGCAGTACCCGACGGCAAAGGTGGCACGGTGCTGTCCGGCGGGTACGTCGACATCAACAACCCGCCCATCATCGACCGCACGGTGCCTGCATCGCCGCGCCAGTTCTTCTCCGATTCGCCGGATGGCACCTCGCTGCTCACCGTGCCTGGTGCCAAAGTGGAGGGCGTCAAGGGCAACACCGTTTTTGCCGTGGTGCAGTTCGAATACACCAGCGTGGCGCAAGACGGAACGAGCGGCATGTACGGCCGTCTGCCCTCGCCCATCGCCGTGCTCACGCTGGACCAGAACCCGGACACCGGCAAGCTCAGCCTGGTGAAGTACCACAACGTGGACACGTCGGGCGCGCACGGCTTGTGGATCACCTGCGGCTCCAGCCTGTCGCCCTGGGGCACACACCTGTCGAGCGAAGAGTACGAGCCCGACGCTTTCACTGCCGCCAGCAGCAGCCAGTTCAAGGCCTTCAGCCAGAACCTGTTCGGCAGCGAGACCGCCGCCAATCCGTACCACTATGGTCACCTGCCAGAAGTGGTGGTGCAGGCTGACGGCACCGCCAAGATGACAAAGCACTACTGCCTGGGCCGCATTTCGCACGAGCTGGTGCAGGTCATGCCAGACGAGCGCACCACGCTGATGGGCGACGACGCCAACAACGGCGGCCTCTTCGTGTTTGTGGCCGACAAGGCTCGCGATCTCTCCGCAGGAACGCTGTACGTCGCCAAAGTGGGCGCCGGCTTCTCGGTCGACCCGGCAGGCCCTGCCGCGCCGCTCACCTGGATCAAGCTTGGCTCGGCCACCAGCGCCGAGATCGAAGCGCTCGCCGCCAAAACCAAGCCCACCGACCTCTTTGACCTCGAAAGCAAAGACCCGTCGGACCCGAGCTTTCGCAAGACCACCAGCAATGGCCGCACCGAGTGGCTGCGCCTCAAGCCCGGCATGGAAAAAGCCGCAGCTTTCCTGGAAACCCACCGCTACGCTGCCTACGTCGGCGCCAGCATGGGCTTTTCGAAGATGGAAGGCACCACCGTGAATGCGCGCGACAAAATCGCCTACTCGGCCCTGCAAAACGTGCAGGACTCGATGGTCCAGGGCGGCAAGGGCTTTACCGATGGCAACGGCATTGCGCTCGAGAAGGCCCTCAAGGCCGGCGCCGTGATGGCGCTGAACCTGCGCGGCGGCCAGAAGGACCTGGGCGGCAGCGCCATCCACAGCGACTGGATGCCGATCGACACCCGCGCCTTCATCACCGGCGAAGACATCACCGCCGACGCGCTGGGCAACACCGCCAACCCGAACCGCATCGCCAATCCCGACAACCTGAAGTTCTCGGAAAAACTGCGCACCCTCTTCATCGGCGAAGACAGCAGTCAGCACGTGAACAACTTCCTGTGGGCATACAACGTGGACACCCAAGTGCTGTCGCGTTTGATGTCGGTGCCGGCAGGCGGCGAGGCCACCGGTCTGCATGCCGCCGACGATGTGACCGGCTGGATGTACATCATGAGCAACTTCCAGCATCCGGGTGACTGGGGCCGCATCCACAGCGTGGTGAAAGACACGCTGGACCCGCTCGTTAATGCAAATTACAAGAACAAGTTTGGCGCGGCGGTGGGGTATCTGACGGGGACGCCGAGCCAGATGAAACTGGGGTGAGACAGGGCGGGACACGCACACGCCACTGCACGTTGTGCGCCGGCCGCCAACGGGATCACCCCTTAACCATTCAGCGGGACCTTCGGGTTCCGTTTTTTTGCTTGTTTGCTCGGCGACCAGCTAATCCATTGTGAGCAGAAGGCCGGGCAAGGAGGTCCGTTAGTCAATCCTCGCTGATAGAAACAGCGCCGACCACGGCTGCCGCGGGAGGCGCCTCCAGCCAGCCACCGCTAAAACCAGCGGCGCGCAGGCCTCGTTCGATAGCGGGAACAGAACGGCAAAGTTCCCATACCAGCCCGCTGCGGTAGTTCTCGATCATCAGCACGATGGGCCCGACGTTGATGCCGAAATGGTAGGGCGACACCCAGCCGATGGAGTGCTCGCGCCCGCCCGGGAAGGTGGCATTGAAAGACGCCTTGAATCCATAAGAATTTTCCAGGTGCAGATTCAGTTGCATGAAGTTCTCAAGCGTCGGCAGCACGATGTCCGGCGCGAACGGCAGTGACGCCACCACGGCCCACGGCGCCAGCGTGCCGTCGTCAGGGCCGTGCGGCACGCCGCGAGCGATGTAGTCAAAGTAACGGTGCGCATTGCCGCGCGGGCCGCGCTGGAGCGTGCCGGGACCATCGCTCGCAGAGATGCCCCAGCAGCACGCTCCGTACGCGTCAAAACCTCTAGGGTTGCGCATGGCGTAGCGCTGCTGAATGCGCGTGGCTTGCGCGCTGTTGTAGAAATAGTCACTGTCGTGCTCGCGCATGAAGTCGTCCTGCAACCCCCGGAAATCAATCCAGGTGTGGGACAACTGGTGAACAAAGAGCGAGCCCGCATGCAGCGATTCGATGCCTTCGACGGTTTGCCATGCGTAGGTCTTGGTCCAGGCGGCGTAGGAATCCGGGCCGATTCCATGCGTCTTCGACCCGAGCGCCAAGATGTAGAGGATCAAAGCCTCGTCGTACCCTCGCCAGTAGTACTTGAGAAAGCCTCGTTCGGGCGACCAGCCGTGGCAGATCGTGGGCCCCTTGACCGCGACCACCGACTTGGGTCGCCGCCCCAGCATCCATCGCCAGTCCACGCGCTCATAAAGCGAGTCCGCCAGGCGCCGCACCTCCGCCTCATGTGGGTCGGTCTTATCGAAGAATGCCGCAGCGCACAGCACGCCTGCAATCAACAGTGCCGTGTCGATGCTGGAGAGCTCGCTGCGGAATGCCCGCTGCCCCGTCTTCATGTCCAGAAAGTGATAGTAGAAGCCGCGGTAGCCGGTGGCCGTGGGCGAATCGCTCTGCTCACTTCTCGCAAAGAACTGGAGCGTGGCCAGCGTTCGCGCGAGCGCATCGGCGCGGGTGATGTGCCCACGCGCCACTCCTACCGGGTAAGCGCTCAGCGCCATGCCCACTGCGGCAATGCTGCACGGCCAGCCCTCCGCAGTTTTGTCGCGCACCAGCCCGTTCTGAGGATTTGATTCGTGGGTGAAGTAGTCGAACGCGTGGCCCTGGATAGTCTCCAGCATCGCGTCCGGCTGGGGGGGCTTGGCAGACCTCATTCGAATTGCAGCCAATCCAGACAACCGAGTGAGAACGCATGCAGCTGCAGCTCGAGTTCGCGGTAAACCTGCTTGCGGATGCCAGAGCAGTGCATCAGATCAGATTCGCGGAACGCTTGGATGCGCATGGTGCTCTCTTCTAGTATCTCGCTGAGCGCGCCAGCTCCGAGGGTTCCGCCAGGTCGTTCGCCCGCATGTCCGCCAGATCCAAAAACACATGTCAAAAAATGGCTCTAGCGCTTACTGACAATGCGCTAGCAGCTATAGAAACGATAGTATTCTGAGAAGCCTCTCGCCGGCGGTTTCTGACCTTCCACGAGCACTCCAGTTTCATCACCCCGGATGGATTGCCACTTCGCCCCGTTGAGCGCCAGCCACGCAAATCCGTCAAAGCGCCTGCTTGGGCCGGGCAGCACATCACGAGGCTCACTTGTCGCTGTGCGTTGCAATCTCGTTCGCCGGGTCGCGAGGCAAGTACACAGTGAATGCCGTGCCTTCCGCCTCCGATGAAGTTACCTTGATGCTGCCGCCGTGGCCCTCCACGATTTCACGGGCGATGAACAAGCCCAGACCCAGACTGGTGGTCGGGCGTTCGTGCGGTTCTGCTGCGCTAGCGGCAATTTGAACCAGCGGATTGAAAATTACCAGCATGGAGTCTGGCGATATCGGCGTTCCTTGGTTGGTGACGACCGCAACGACCTGCCGCTTCGCGTTACGAACAGCCAAGACTATTGGGAAGGCGGGGTCTCCATACTGAACGGCATTGGCCAGCAGGTTGGTCAATACCTGCCTCAAGCGCGCTGCGTCGAAACTGAAGCAAACGTCGTCAGGAATTTCGGCCGACAACGCTCGCGCCGGGTGAGCCGCACACACCTCGTCAAACACCTCACGGCACACTGCTGCGAAGTCCCCCGCTTTGAGATTGATTTCAATACCACGACCTAGCCGGGTGCGCGTGTATTCCAGAAGGTCCGTGATCATCTCGCTGATCGCGGAGACGCTTCTGTTGGCAATCCGCAGGGTTTTTTCGTCCGATGCTGTGCGGGTCTTCGCGAGAAGATGAAGACACGCTTTAAGCGCACTGAGCGGAGTGCGCAGATCGTGCCCGAGCACCGCCAGAAAGGTGTCTCTTGAGTTGCCAACGTTGTCAGAGTAAGCGCTCATGGCCTCAGCCAAGCCTTGGTCAATCGCCTCGTTGAACCGAAGCACCTCTTCAAGTACCTTGGCATCTACCACCTCGACATGCGCCATCCACAAACGGAGCACGGTGGCGCGCAATGCGCGGTACTCGGCTCCCAGTTGACGCAGGTCGAAGCCCACTTGCTGGCGCAGTGCGCCGTGCTCTGACGAAGAGGTGGTCTCCGTCGAGGGGGCCGCATCCTTGGATTTCGCCTCCCGCTGCACTTCGGACTGAACCGTGTCCATGTCCTCGGCAATGGCTAACAGAATTTCCTGCGCATGATCGCGAAGCTGCTGTACTGACAGCGTCTGGGAAGGCGGGACGAGCGTGCGGGCGAAGGCCTCCCACTCCACCAGAATGGTTTCCAGGTTTTCCTCGATGAAATGGCTCAGTTGCATGCGGCCCAGTATGCGCGACGCCAATGCCTGCTCCAAACCCTTCGACAGAGCAATGACGGCAACGGGGCGTCATTCAACCCGGTTCGGCAGGTCTTGCCTCATGCCAGCGTCGACCTGACGAGCTGTATGAACAGCCCTCAGTGGCCTGTGGTCACTCCACCACCGTCAACTTTGCCACCGCCAGCGCCAGCCACTTCGTGCCATGCCGGCCAAAGCTCACCTGCGCACGCGCGTCGTCGCCGGCGCCCTCGATCGCCAGTACCTTGCCCTCGCCAAACTTGGCATGGAATACCTTTTTTCCGGCGGACAGACCATGGGCAGGCGACGCTTTCTGCGGCGGCACAGGCGGGCTGGCAAAGCGCTCAGAATTCATGCCAAATTGGCCTCTAGCGCTTGCTGCATAAGCGCCAGCAGCTCCTGAATCAGGAGCATAGCGGCC
Organism: Burkholderiales bacterium; assembly: GCA_038243365.1. GTDB lineage: Bacteria > Pseudomonadota > Gammaproteobacteria > Burkholderiales > Burkholderiaceae_C > Simplicispira. The sequence goes on from JBBSRE010000078.1 coordinate 9,493, forward strand.
AAAGCCTGATTGCTTGGGTGTGAGCCACTTGAGTGCAGACTCGGGCAGTTCGTCGAAGAAGCGGCTCTTGATGTTGTAGCGCGTCTGGCCGTGCAACATGCGCGTTTGTGAGTGGCTGAGGTAGAGACGCTTGCGTGCTCGGGTGATGGCAACGTACATCAGGCGGCGCTCTTCCTCGATGCCGCCCTGCTCGCTGAGTGAGTTTTCATGCGGGCACAGGCCGTCTTCCAGGCCGCCGATGAACACCACGTCGAACTCCAAGCCCTTGCTGGCGTGCACGGTCATCAGCTGAACTGCGTCCTGCCCGGCCTGGGCCTGGTTGTCACCGGCTTCGAGCGCGGCGTGGGTGAGGAAAGCGCCGAGGGGCGAGAGCGTTTCCCCCGTGTCTTGGTCTACGCCGGGCGGGCCGGAGAGGGGCGCTTCGACCAGCGACACATCCA
>JBBSRE010000079.1:0-9928 GCA_038243365.1 Burkholderiales bacterium
CGGCCAGCGGAACCAGAGCCTGAGCACGCAGCTGGCTGCGCGCTGCGCGTGGGTTGTCGGCTTCCAGAATGCCGGTGCGCGACTGGCCCTGGGCGTCAATGGCTTCAAACGCGAATGCGGGCATGGGCGGGCTGACAAGGACGCATGGCGGCAATGGTCGCGGCTGGGAGCGCCTGGTCCGTACATGGTCAGCGCTTTGCGAAGCTCGTTCGCGTTACACGCTTGTTCATATCCGTCTGCAAGTGCTCCAGCACCGTACCCACCGCACCGCCTTCAGTCGCCGCGCAGCAACGCGTCGTCCGCCGCAAAGGCACGCAGCGCGGCGGGCCGCTGGATGAGCGGCTCGAAATACGCCGTGAACTCCGGCCGTGCGGGAAGGCCTCCCATCTTTGTGCACCATTGCAGGAAGCTTGCCATCAGCAGATCGGCCGCAGTGAAGTGGTCGCCGCACAGGTAAGGCCCGCTAGACACCGCCTGGCTAAGCGTGTGCACGATATCGTCAAACCGGCCATAGCCCGCAGTTTGCGCCTGCTCGGGCGTTTGGTGCTCCAGAAACCCCTGCGCCCGCGCTGTGGTGGCCGCTTCCACGGGCCCAGCGAGGAAAAACAGCCAGCGGTAATAACTTCCCCGTGCCGGGCTGCCGGCAGCAGGCGCCAATCGCTGCTGCGGATACAGCTCGGCCAGGTAAGTGAGGATGGCAGCAGATTCGGTTACCACCGTATCGCCATGCACCAGGCAAGGCACCTTGCCCATGGGGTTGATTTGCAGGTATTCGGCAGACTTCATGCTGCTGCCATACGCCAGCTCAATGGGTTCATACGCCGCTTCGCATTCCTCCAGCATCCAGCGCACCATGCGGGCGCGCGATTGCGGGTGAAAATAAAAACGCAAGTCTTGGGGAGTGGATGTCATGGGATCCTTTGCTGAAGTGGTTGCATGGCGAACGGGCCATGCAGTCACTCTAGAAGCAGGGGCTGACAGTTTTTGTCAGCAGTGCCACATCGATGGGTCCGGCACGTGGCTGCAGGCTTCAGTCGGTGCCGTAGCCCGTCATTTGCGTCCAGCGGGCCAGCAGGTCGGCGCGGTGCGCCGGGTAACGTTGGTGAATATTCGTCACATCCTGCACGCGGTCGGTTCGGAAATGGCGGAAATCCTGCCGCAACTCGCACCAGGCTGCCACCACACGGCAATTCTCAAAAAACCCCATCGCAAACGGCCAGATGGTGCGTTCAGACGCCCGCCCGTCGACATCGGCGTACCGCAGCAGCACCTTGCTTTGCTGCCGAATAGCCAGCCGCAGGGTCGCCTGCCATGGCTTCTGGGGCCCCGTGTCCGCTGGTCGCGGCGGAACGCGCAGACCGCTGGTGTCGGTTTCGATCTTCAGACCTGTCGGCAACGCACTGCGGATGCGTTCCCATGCCCGAGTGGCTGCCTGGGCTAGCTCCGGGTCTGATTGCTGCCGAGCCCAGCGGCAGCCCAGCAGCAAGGCTTCCAGCTCGTCCGATGTGAACATCAGCGCGGGCAGCAGAAACCCAGGGCGCATGGCGTAGCCAACGCCGGGTTCACCATCAATGGCCGCCCCTTGCTCGCGCAGCGTGTCAATGTCACGGTAGAGCGTGCGCAGAGACACCCCGAACTGGCGCGCCAGATGGGGCCCCGTCTGCGGCAGAGAAGCGCGGCGCAGATGGTCCAGCAGTTGCAGCAACCTGGCAGAGCGGTTCATGGACGACTTTTGAGAGCAATGCTCCGAGGAATAAGCCCCCATGCTAGCGGCGGCTTGGTTGCCCAGTCGCGAAGCTGCCGTCCACAAGGGCTCAAAGCCCCGGCAACGGGCCGTGGGCGTACGCAGGGAGTTCAGATGATGATGAAAGACAAAGTCGCCTTGATCACGGGCGGTTCCTCAGGCATCGGCCGCGCCGTGGCGTTGGCCTGGGCGCGCGAAGGCGCGCAGGTGGTGGTGTCCGATGTGGACGAGGCCGGCGGCGAGCAGACCGCGGCACTGGTGCGGAAGGCCGGTGCACAGGCGCTGTTCGTGCCGGCAGACGTGAGCAAACCCGAGGATTGTGAGGAACTGGTGCGCCGCGCCGTAGACCAGTTCGGCCGCCTGGACGCCGCCTGCAACAACGCCGGCATCAGCGGGCCGAGCGCACCCACGGCGGAGTACCCGCTGGATGGCTGGGCCCAGGTGATTGGTATCAACCTCTCAGGCGTGTTCTACGGCATGAGGTTTCAGCTCACTGCCATGCTGAAAAACGGCGGCGGCACCATCGTCAACATGGCGTCGATTTTGGGTGCGGTGGGTTTTGCGGGTGCACCTGCGTACGCTGCGGCCAAGCATGGGGTGCTGGGCCTGACCCAGACCGCAGCAGTCGAATACAGCGCGCAAGGTGTGCGCATCAACGCGGTCGGGCCGGGGTTTATCCACACGCCGATGATCAGCAAATTCGAGGAGGACAAAGCGGTGAACGACATGCTGGTAGCGGCGCACCCGATCGGGCGGTTGGGTCGGGCGGAAGAAGTCGCGGAACTGGTGCTGTGGCTCTCCAGTGACAAAGCGTCGTTTGTGACGGGAGCCTATTACCCAGTGGATGGCGGATATTTGGCGCGATAGGAATTCTTGGTCAAATTGGCTGTTTGGGCTTATGTATCAAGCGCGAGCAGCTATTTTTTTGGGAGCGATCGAGCGATTGAGCGACCGAGTGATCGGGGGATTGGCCGAACCCCTGATCAGGCGATCACGTGTGCGTTTGCTGGAGTTGGACAAGGACGACGGTAAGAAGCTGCCTGTACGCCGGTAGTCGATCTGCCGTTATCAGGCCAACGCGGCATCCCTCCCAGTCCGCTTGTCACGCATCTGCGCGTGCACCTCTGCGGCGATGTCCAGGGAACGCAGGCGCAGCGCCGGGTCATACACATCGCAGACCAGCATCAGCTCGTCTGCCTGAGTCGCGTGCAGCAGGGCGTCGAAACCATTGCGCACTGTCTCGGGGCCGCCAATGACGGCTGCAGCCAGAAAATCCTGAATGGCGGCCCGCTCTTGCGGCTGCAGTTGGGCGGCCAGGCCTTCCACCGGCGGCGCCAGCTTGCGGCGCTCGCCTTTGAGCATGCCGAGGATGCGTTGCCAAGTACTGCTCGCGAGGAACTCGGCTTCTTCGTCGGTGGGAGCGGCGATCAAGGGCACGCCGATCACCACGTAAGGCTTTGCAAGCTGCGCCGACGGTTTGAACAAGCGCCGATACAACTCAATCGCCTGCAGCAGCATCCGCGGAGCGAAGTGTGAGGCGAACGCATAAGGCAAGCCGCGCTCGGCGGCCAGTTGCGCGGAGAACAAGCTCGAACCCAGCAACCAAATGGGCACGTTGGTGCCGGCGCCAGGTGTCGCGATCAAGCGTTGCCCGGGCTCGGCAGCGGCCAGCAGGTGCTGCAACTCGGCCACGTCGCGCGGGAAGTCGTCTTCCGTTTCTTGACGGTTGCGGCGCAGCGCGCGCATGGTCGCCTGATCGGTGCCGGGCGCGCGCCCCAGGCCCAGGTCGATGCGACCGGGAAACAGCTCAGCCAGGGTGCCGAAGGCTTCCGCCACCACCAGTGGTGCGTGGTTGGGCAGCATCACGCCGCCCGAGCCGATGCGCATGCGCTGCGTGCCCGCAGCGATGTGGCCCACCAGCACGGCAGTGGCCGAGCTGGCGATGCCTTCCATGTTGTGGTGCTCTGCCATCCAGTAGCGGGTGAAGCCTAGTTGCTCAACGTGCTGGGCGGTGCGCAGAGCGATTTCTAGTGCTTCGCGAACGCTGCCACCTTCGCGCACCGCAACCAGATCCAGCATTGAAAGGACAGGGAAAACAGGAGAATGGTTCGTCATACAACGATTGTGAACAAGCGTGGCAAAAAGTGCTGTCAACCAGGGGCTGTCATTATTTGTACCCCCTCGTGACCAATTGCGTCGCTATGATCAGCGTCCCCGCGCGCTTTGCGCCGCACACCCGATAGGCTTGCCATGGGCTTTTTCAGCAAGATTTTCAAGCTCCGTGAGCAAGATCCGGACAGCGAAGACACCACCTGGGCCTTTGATGCCGCCGCGAGCGACGCGATGCTCGACGCCCACTACGCCACTACCTTGGCATCCGAATTCGACATCGACGCCGCCATCAACGGTCACGAAGACTGGAAGCACTTGCTGCGCAAGCAGCTCAATGGAGAGCTCGACACGCCCATCGATCTGGAGAGGCTGCGAGACCCGCAGCAGGATGCGCTGGGCCAGTGGCTCTATGGCGACGGAGAAAAGCTCTTGGGACGCTACCCTGCATTTGCGGTGCTGGTGTCGCGCCACGCCTACTTTCATGCGCAGGCCGCGCTGATGGTGGAGCTCACGCGCGCTGGCGACTACTCCCGCGCATTGCACGTCTACCGCGGCAGCTACCGCCACGCCTCCAACCAGGTGGTGCTGCTGCTCAGGCAGCTCAAGCGAGGGCTGGGAAAGTAAGGTGTGCGACGGCCCACAGGAAAGTAGTCCGCATTTTTGATGAGATCCTCGCTCCGCCGAAAGGCAGAGGCGCGATCAGCCCCGCTTTCAACTCACCCGTTGCCAGAACCAGCCAGCCGCCAGCAGCAGCAGCACGACCGAGCCGCCGCGCACCACCAGGCGGGGATACCACGGCTTGCCCACCAATGCCTGCGACACCACCACCCAGGCCAGCACGGCGGTCAGCTGGCCGGCTTCGACGCCCAGGTTGAAGCCTGTGAGCGCCCAGGGCAGCAAACCGCTCGGCGCAGCCGCCTCTTGCAGCAAGCCGGCAAAGCCAAAACCATGGATCAGGCCAAACAGCAGCGCCAGCACGTCAAAGCGCACCCATTTGACCGGGTAGAGGTTGAGCAGTGCGGTGACGCCAATCGACAGGGCAATCACCGGCTCCACCCACAGCGGCGAAGCCTGCGTCCAGCCAAAGGTGGCCAGCATCAGGGTGATGGAGTGGCCCACGGTAAACGCCGTCACGGTGCGCAGCAATGCCAGCCAATTTGCGCGCCAGTCGTCGTCGGCGCCCGCATGGCCGGTGAGCCCAGCGCGGGCCACACCCGTTCTGGGGCGACGCAAGCTCAATTGCAGCGGCAGCACCAAAGCCAGCAAAAAGGCCAAGTGGTCGTACCCCTCCAGCAAATGGTGCATGCCCAAGCTGAAATAGTCACGCAGGGCGGACCAGCGGCTGCCTTGATCGGCTGGTGCCTGCGCGCTGCCGTCGCTCGAGGCGTCTGACGTGCTCACCAGCTTGTCGGCAAGCAGCATGCTGCCCTGCTGCGGCGACATGGTACTGAGCAGATCCTGGCCACCGATGTGTCCGGTTACCAGCAGCCGGTGCGTGGCGTCCTGCTCTTTGAGCAGCGAATACTGAAAGCGCAGGGCCTGACCAGCCGGGCAGTGCGCCTGCGCTGCAGCGCGGAAATACACGCCGTCGCTGCGGCGCTCAAGGCCGTTGGCCTGCCACGACAGCGGGCAGCTATGGGCTTGCACATCGGCTTGCACGGACGGGGCAGACACATCCGAAGCAGCGAAGGGGGCGGCTGTGGTCGTGAGCCCGGTCGTTTCATTCAACAGCGCCAGCACTTGCGGCGTTGCCGCCTTGATTTCGCCCCAGGTCACCTTGGCATCGGCATTGGCATCGATCGGCACAACCAGATCAAGATCGCGAATCGCCACCGCCAGCGTTAAATCGAAGTCTACCGACGCTTGGGCGCTGCTTCGGTGTGCTGCGCTGGACGTGGCGGGTGTCGCAGGCGCGGCCAGCTGTCGCACATTCAGATAAGCATCGCTGCCCTTGTGCGCGAGCGCCGGGCTGAAGCTGAGTGCCAGCGCAAGCGCAGTGAGCCAATGCCGTGTTTGGAAAAGGCGTTTCGCCAACCTCATTGTTGCGCTCCTGGCGTTGCGGGGTCGGTCTGCTCCAGGCGCATGTCCCGCAGACCGGCGGCGGCGATGGCTGCATGAATGTCGGCCAGTGAAGCGCTCTGCCGGGCCATTCGGGCGGCTTGTAGCGCTATCCACCAGTCCAGCGGTTCGCGCTGGAGACGCAAATTCCTGGTGGCCAGTGTCAGCGCCTGTGCTGGATCGTCGTCCAGCCACAGTGCTGTCAGCGCCAGCTCACGGCCATGCAGCGTGGTGTCGTCACCGCGTCGCTGCAGCTCCTGCACGCGCTCCCTGAGCAGCTCGCGCTGCGCGGTCCAGCGCGCGTCTCCCTGTCGTTTCCAGGCCGCAGCGCGCCGCAGCACGACGGCGTCGGTTTCGGGCAAAGGCGCCAGTATCTGCAGCGCCTGAACGGTTTTGCCGGTTCGTAGCAACAGGTCGCTGAAGGCGATGGAGGTGTAGAGATCGTGCTCGGCGGCCAGGCTGGCGGCGTAGGCTGCGGCAGCATCCGCATCGCGGCCAGCGCGCTCCTGGCTCTCGGCCAGCAGTGACAGCAGCCAGCTGCGCTGACCTGCGTCGCGGGTGCGATCCAGCAGTTCCTGAAAGCCCTCAGCAGCTTGCGCGTGCCGACCTTGCAGCGATTCGGTTTCAAGGCGGCAGGCGCGGGCATAAAAAGCCTGGCCGGCCCGTTCAACCGCTGCGCAGGCGGCCAGCGAATCTGCGTAGCGGGCTGACAAGCGCTCCAGCGCAGCCAGGTTCAGCCAGCCCTGCGCATGGCCGGGAGCACGTGCCAGCGCTTGAGTGAGCACGGCGCGCGATGCGGAAAATTCATGCCGACCCTGCTGCACCGTGGCCTGCAGCACCGCCATATCAGCCGGCGCATCGGGCCGGTCCCACCAAGGCGCAAGCAGAGCCTGCGCACGACCCCAGTAACGCGTGTCGCCGGTTTGCCTCGCCACGGAAATGGCTGCGCGGGCCTGTGGCGCCGCCGCCGCTGCATCACCGGGAGTCGGCGGCGCTGCAGATGACGATGAACGCGCCACGCGGCTTCGCGTGACAGCCGGCAAAATTTCTACCACTTCGTCATCACTGGCGGGCTGCACCGCTGTCACCGCTAACGCCTGCAGGGACGCCGCAGACAGCAGCCCAGCCAACGCCAGTGCTTTGAAAAAACCACGCATGTGTGTACTTTCCTGTTGGCAGTTCTCAAAACCTGTTCAGTGTCTTTATGGGAGTCGCAGTCCAGCTCGAAGGGCACTTGCGCTGGTTCAACAAAGCCACTGAATAGATTCTCAGCAGCAAAGCCAAGCCGCTCCGCGGCAAAGGCACAAGGAGCAAGCAAAAAAATTCCCCGCCCCTGACAGTGGTCAAGAGCGGGGACGTGAGGCAGCGACGTTAATTGACTGCGGCTGGCGCTGACGTGTCGTCAGCCACCAACGTCAGCCCGTTGATGTCGATCGGCTCAGTGTTTTCGGCAGTGGTGCCGATCAAGTTACGGACGTATTCCGCCACCGCAGTGATGGTTTCCATCGGCGGCGTGGGGGGCGGCGTGCCCACCACCGGGCCGCTGCTGTCGCCGCCGCATCCGGCTAGCAGCACGCCGGCCAGCGCGGCTCCCGTCACTAGTTTCACATTGAAGTTGAACATGTTGTTTTCCTTTTCAACCGCGACCGTTACTTGGCACCTGGAAGCGGCGTGTTGAGGTACGGAAATACCTGTTGGAAGTCGGTGGCGCTGGCGCGCACACCATCCACAAACGGCACGCCGCCGGCCGGCGCGTCAGCAGGCTTGCAGCCCACTTTCAGCGCGTCGGTGTCACCCGTCAGCACGCACAGCGCACCCATGGCCACGCGCAGCGAAACGTCCACCACATCATCCGCGAGGCGACGGCCGTTCGGGAAGCCCGATGCATCGCCTGCCGCCACACCCAGGGAGTTTTGCATAGCAGCAGGCTTGGCCGCGATGGAGGTGTTCAAGCGCAGCATCTCGGCCAGTGGGCCACCCATGCCCAGCCCCGTGATGTTGGCCGGCCGGTTGACCGTAGGCAGGCCGGTCAAAAAGGCCGTCATCAGGTCGGTGCGCGGGAAGTTCGTCGGTGCCTTGGCGCCAAACAGCGCTTCGATCAGTGCTGGCAGCGTCGGGTTGGTCACGTAGTCGGCAAAGTTGGCCGCATCGTTCATGGGCTTGCTGGCGTTGAACTTGTCCTTGTCTTTCAGGCCAATGACCACCTCGTTGACCAACGGCATGCCCAGACGCGAGACCTGCGTCCATGCGCCACCGGACTTCTCGCTGGCCTGCAGGCCCGAGGGTGGCGAGCCATTGAGCAAACGGCCTTGACGCAGGCTGGCAGTGGTCCATGCACCGATGACCTTCTCGGTGCCTTGGGTCAGGCAGCTGGCTGGCACTTCAAGCGCCAGCGAGGTCACGTTTTTGTTGTCCAGTTCGCCGAATTTGCCGGCCGCGGCCGCGTTGGCTTCGTTGGTAATGAAGGAAGCGGGCGCATTGACCAAGTCAAAAATGGCACCCAGATTGACGGAGAACGCTTCCTTGCGCTGTCCCACAAACACCTTGCCGGGCGCTGCGCAGCCGGGGATGTTGATGCTCTGGATGTAGGAGTTGGCGTAGGCGTCGTAGCTGCCGCCAGGGAAGGTTTTGGTGCCAATGTAGTCAATCGGCTTGTTAAAGGTGGTGCTGCCACCAGCACTGGTGACAGCAGAGCGCGTACCGCCGCGGCGGTCACCACGAACCACGTTCAACGTGAAGCTCTCGGTGTAGCTCAGCGGCGCGCTGGGCGAGTTGGTCACGACACCCGCCTGGCGCAGGGGAATGGCTACGTTCTTGCCGCCGATGGGCAAGGTGATTCCTTCACCGTTGCCAGCCAGCGTGTTCTGGAACTGAAACTGAAAGGTCAGGTCTTCCTTGCCGTCGCCGTTGTTGTCGACGTGGATTTCATACAGCGCGTTGGGGTCGAGCGAGAAATAGTTAGGACCGCCGTAGGGATCCTGCAGCGGCAGATAGTTGGCAATCAGTGTGACGTTGCCGGCTTTGCCCGCTTCGTAACTGTTGAACATGTAAAAGTCGGTTCCATCAACTTTGGGGCTGGTGGTGATGAAAGGTGCTTCACGGTGGCTGGACGCAATCGCCCCGCCAGCGACTGCCATCAGCAGGCAAGCGTGCGCAATATGTCGGATTTTGAGTTTCATGTCATTCCTTGGTTGGGTGAGGACAGCGGCGGCTGTAAGAGCCAATACGCAACCGGGCGACGCCCGGATTCAGGTTTTTTGCAAGTTTCCGCAAATAAAAACCCATTGCTTCGCTTACTCTTTGCAACAGCTGGAGAACGAGTGTGTGCTTGTTCTAGTGACCCACGTTCAGCTAAAGCATTTGTCTTACAGGGATGCCGGGTGAGGAGCCGGGAAAACCCTTGGGGCAGAAGTCGGATGTGCGTGTTCCTCGTCCAAGGCCGAATCAGCCGGATCGACTTCAAAGCGTGGCGAAACTCTGTCTGCCGGTTTAGCCGCTCAGCCCCTCAGTGCACCGTTTGCTCAGTCCCGCGTGACGCGCAAGACTTCTTCACGGCTGGTGACGCCCGCGGCGATTAAGCGTTCGCCGTCCTCGCGCATCAGTTGCATGCCGCCTGCCAGAGCGGCAGCGCGAACATCTGCCTCCGACGCGCGGTTGTGGATCTGCGCGCGCAAGTCGTCGGTGGTCGTGAGCAATTCGAACAAGCCAGTGCGACCTGCGTAGCCGGTAAGGCCGCAGGTGTCGCAGCCTTTGCCGCCACACACGGTGCAGGTCTTGCGCACCAGGCGCTGGGCCAGCACCCCGAGCAGCGAACTCGACAGCAAAAACGGCTCGACGCCCATGTCGGTGAGGCGGTTGACCGCGCTGGCGGCGTCGTTGGTGTGCAGCGTGGCCAGCACCAAGTGGCCGGTGAGCGATGCCTGAATGGCAATTTGCGCAGTTTCAAAATCGCGAATCTCGCCGATCATGATGATGTCCGGGTCCTGGCGCAGGATGGCGCGCAGGGCCTTGGCA
>JBBSRE010000080.1:0-9844 GCA_038243365.1 Burkholderiales bacterium
AGGAGTTCACGGCCGACGGCTGGTTTCGCACCGGCGACGTGGGCCAGGTCGATGCCCGCGGCTATGTGAGCATCGTCGGACGCAGCAAGGACCTCATCATCAGCGGCGGCTACAACGTCTACCCGGCAGAGATTGAAGCGGCGCTCAACGAACTGCCGGGCGTGCTGGAGCGCGCCGTGGTGGGCGTGCCGCACCCTGACTTCGGTGAAGTGGGTGTGGCGGTGGTGGTGCCGCGTGCCGGTGCCACGCCTGAGACAGCCGCATTGCTGGCGGCGCTCAAGGTGCAATTGGCAAATTTCAAGATTCCCAAGCACTGCGCGCTGGTGCCCGAGCTGCCCCGCAACGCCATGGGAAAAGTGCAGAAGAATGTGCTGCGCGAGGCCTACAGCGGGCTATTCACGTCGGCGTCGAACGCGCAAATGCTATCGAAATAAGAGCTGGTTGCGCTTATTCAGTAAGCGCTAGAGGCCTATTTGACCATTATTTTGGAGGAGCGGTGCCCTGGCTGCCCATCGCGGCCAGCAGTCGCGCCGCCTCAGCTTCAGGGTCCTGTGCGGCCACCACAGCGCGCACCACGGCGATGGAGCCCACACCCGTTGCCAGAATCTCGCCGAACTGCTCAGCGCCAATGCCGCCGATGGCCACAGTCGGGTAGTCACGCAACAGCGCTGCGTAGGCCTGCAAGCGTGCCACGCCCTGCGGCACGGTTTGCATGCGTTTGAGCGTGGTGGGAAACACGGCGCCCAGAGCGATGTAGCTCGGCTGCACCGCATCGGCGCGCAGCATTTCGGCGTACCCATGCGTGCTGACGCCCAGGCGCAGTCCGCTCGCGCGCAGCTCCTGCACTTCGTCGCTGGTCAGTGCGTCCAGGTCTTCCTGGCCCAGATGCGCGCCATAGACGCCAGCCGTGATCGCATCACGCCAGTGGTCATTGATGAAGAGCCGTGCGCCGGTGCCCGCCACTGCCTGGGCCGCAGCCTGCACTTCAGCCGTGATCTGTGTCGCATCGTCCGACTTGAAGCGCAGCTGCACGGTGGGCACTCCGGCGCGCGCCATGCGGCCCACCCACGCGGCGTCTGGCAGTACCGCGTACAGGCCGAGCTGTGGCGGGCAGGGCGCAAAAGCGTTGGGGTGCGGTCTGAATTGCAGCCCGAAATCCTGCGCGGTGCTGGGCCAGAGCTCGGGCGCGGCGCTGCCGGTGCGCTCGTACCGCGCCTGCCACGCTTTGGCCAGCACTTGGGCATCGTGCGCAATGAAACCCAGCGCGCTGCATGCCTCAAGGGCCGCGCGGTAAACGGGCTCATCCTTTGTGGAATCAGGTGTTGGCTGCGGCGCAAAGCCGGCAAACGCAGCGGCGTGCGCAGCCTCGATCTCGCTCGCGAGGGTGGTGAAGTCTGTCATTGCGGTGCGTGGTGCCAGAAGGGGGTGCCCAGCACCGGGGTGCTGGCCTGCGCGCTGTCCTGCGGCTGCATGGCGCCAGCGCGGCGTGCGGAATGGCCAGCGCGCACGGCGTCGGCAAACGCCACGGCCATGGCCACCGGGTCTTGCGCCAGCGCCACTGCCGTATTGAGCAGCACGCCATCAAAGCCCCATTCCATGACTTGGCAGGCGTGCGAGGGCAGGCCCAGTCCAGCATCGACCAACATGGGCACATCAAGCCGCTCGCGCAGTACCTGCAGCGCATAGGGATTGACGGGGCCGCGCCCGGTGCCAATGGGCGCCGCCCACGGCATGACCGCCTGGCAGCCCACATCCACCAGGCGCTGGCACAGCACCAGGTCCTCGGTGCAGTACGGCAGTACCTTGAAGCCGTCGCGTATCAGCGTTTCGGCCGCTGCCACCAGGTTCAGCGTGTCGGGTTGAAGCGTGTAGTCGTCGCCGATGACTTCGAGCTTGATCCAGGGCGAGTCGAACACCTCGCGCGCCATTTGCGCGGTGGTAATCGCTTCTTGCGCGCTGTGGCAGCCGGCGGTGTTGGGGAGCACCGGCACACCGAGCTCGCGCAGCAGCTCGAAAAAGCTCTGGCCGGCTGCAGCACTATCCCCAGTACCTTTCTGATCGCCGCTGCTAGTCTGGCGGCGCAGCGACGCGGTGACCATGCCGGGGCGCGCCTGCAGCACCGCCGCCTTGAGGACGGCAGGGGAGGGATAGCGTGCCGTGCCCAGCAGCAAACGGCTTTGAAAGGTCTCGCCGTAGAGCGTCAGGGTGTCGGGAGAAGGGGCGCTGGGTGTGTTGGGTGCGTGGGTCATGGGCATTCAGGGCGGCTCAGCCGCCGGTCACTGGCGATATCACTTCCACCTCGTCGCCCAATTGCAAGGTGTGCGCAGCGTGTCGCGCGCTGGGGATGAAGGTGGTGTTCACCGCTACGGCAAAGGGCGGCTTGGCGGCAAGTTCCAGCAGCAGCGCGGCGACGGTGGTGCCGTCGGCAAGCTCCCGTGGCTGGCCGTTGACGGTGATATTCATGCGGTCTCCTTGAAGGTAGCGAGCGCTTCTGCTTCTGCTTCCACACGCAGATCAAAACGCCGTGCCAGCGCTGAATCGCCGCCGGCCAGAATCTCCAGTACGACATCCAGCATGGCCGGCGCAATCATGAAGCCGTGCCGGTACAGACCATTGACTTCCAGCACGCCGGGCCGGGTACAGCGCACCGCGGGCAGGTTGTCCGGCAGGGTGGGGCGGCACTGCGTCGCGACTTCCACAATGCGCGCCTCGGCGAAACCGGGGTGCACCGCGTAGGCAGCGCTCAGCAGCTCCAGCGTGGAGCGCACGCTGGCAGGCGAGAGGTCGTCGGATTCGATCTCCGTCGCACCGATCACGAACAAATGGTCTTCCTTGGGCGCGATGTAGAGGGGGTAGCGCGGGTGCACCAGCCGGGTAGGCCGCGCCAGCGTGACGCCAGGCGCATACACCCTAGCAACCTCGCCGCGTACGCCGCGCAGGTCGCGCCAATGCGTTCGCGCGCCCAGCCCACGGCAGTCCAGCAGCCAATCGGGCTGGCCGGTGGTGCCGGGTGTGAAATCTTCGGGCTGGGCCTGTGTTCCCCAGCGCACGTCAACTCCGAGTGTTGGCATCTCGGCGGCCAGTGCGGCCAGTAGCTGGCGGTTGTCCAGCTGGCCTTCGCCCGGCAAAAGTAGGCCGCTGGCAAAGCGTCCCGCCAGTGTCGGCTCCACTTGAGCCAAGCGCTGGCTGTCAAGCGTCTCCATGGCCGCCAATTCAGGCATGGCGGCTTGTGTGGCCGCCAGCTGTTGCTTCAAACGTGCGGCATCCGCAGAGTCTTGGCGGTGCCAGACAATGAGGGTGCCCGCCTGCTGGAAGAAAACCGGCTCTCCCAGAGGCTCCAATAACTCGGGCCAGCGCTGCAACCCGTATTGACCCATGCGCACCACACCTGGCTCAGTGATGGCCGATTCCGCCAGCGGGGCCAGCATGGCAGCGGCCACGCGCGCTGCGGAATGCTCGCCTTCCGGCCCGCCCCGGTCAAAAATCTGCACCGCGTGACGGGCGCGGGCAAGCGTGACGGCCAGCAGCCGCCCCATCAGGCCGGCGCCCAGAATGACAAAGGAAGAGGGTCGATCAAGCATCGCAGTCCGTGCAAAAGTGACGGACAAAACGGGCATGTTGCGCACAAAGCGCAGCGCCACTGCTGGAAACTCCCCACGCCAGCATGACCTGGATCGGGTAACGGGGCCACCACTGCGTGCTGCTACAAGGCGCTGGCAGGCGGTCAGGGCCCCAGGGTGTTTCTCAGTCCCAAGCCGCCGCGGCGGGACACCCCTGTTTCGTCCTGCGCAAATTAGAGCACAGGGCATAAACCGCAGGGGGAACAAGCGCATTTCGCCCGCGCTCGGACGCGGTCGGCTCAAAGCGTGCCTGACAATGGCGCAACTCTGTCATCACCGCTTTCTGGAGGCACGACCCAACCATGGCAAGCCAAGACCAAGAACCTCCGCGCTACGTGCGCGTGCTCTCCATCGCCGGTTCTGACAGTGGGGGGGGGCGCTGGCATACAGGCCGATCTGAAGACTTTCAGCGCGCGGGGCTGCTTTGGCATGACCGCCATCACTGCCGTCACCGCCCAGAACCCCGTCGGAGTGCGTGCGATCCACGCGATTCCGCCAGCTATGCTGCGCGCGCAGATCGACGCCGTGGTCGAAGACATAGGCGTGGACGCCGTGAAAATTGGCATGCTGCACGGACCGGAAATCGTCGCCGTCGTGGCCGATGCAGCGCGCCGCCACCGTCTCCCGAATGTGGTGCTGGACCCAGTGATGGTCGCCACCAGCGGCGACCGATTGATGACAGAGGAGACCGTGGACGCGTTGGTGCGCGAGCTGTTCCCGCTGGCACAGGTCATCACGCCGAACCTGGACGAAGCGGCGTTGCTGCTGGGCTACCCCATTTGCGGATCGCAAGCCCTGGAAGCTGCCGCACGCGCGCTCTTGACGCTGGGCGCACGAGCGGTGTTACTTAAAGGCGGACATCTGAAGGGCGACGTGGTCGCCGACGTGCTCATCGACTCAGGAGGCGCGGTGACTCGACTGGAATCCCCACGCATTGCCACTCCCAACAGCCATGGGACGGGGTGCACCTTGTCGTCGGCCATAGCGGCCCAATTGGCCATGGGCTTCAGCTTGCCGATGGCGGTTGACCGAGCGCGCGCGTACATCTTGGAAGCGATTGCCGCAGGGGCCGATGTGCGTACCGGGCACGGCTCCGGGCCCCTCAACCACGGTTTTGCGCCTGTCGCTCAGCGAGTAGTGTCGTCGAAGAGGGCTGCTATGCAGCCACGAACAGTTCTCCTAACATGACATGAACCGGGAAGCTGACTTTGAGCCGCACAGCGCCGCCAGACAATCGGCGGGTCGCCGTGAGCCAGCCCAGCTTTTTTAGAATGGCTAGGTCTTTCGTATTCAAAACTTTGAAACGTGTAATATTACGTAACTAATTTTATTTGTCGAACGCCTGCGGCTTTGCTGCACGCGCCTTCCCATGATGCATCTGTGAACTTCGCTCTACTGTGGCGCCGAACCAGCGATCTGCTGCTGTCGCGCGACCGCGCCCGCCGCACGATGATCGCGCTGGCTCTGCTGGCAGTTGTTCTGATGGCCAGCAGTGCGGCGGTTATTTTGTTTCTGGAGCACTCAGGTGTCATCCAGTCGCACGGGGTGGCGCCGTGGTGGGCCGGGATTTCGGTGGGCGGGTTGATGGTGATGATCGGTCTGATCCGTTGCGGCTGGTCAGTGCGCCTGCGCGATCCGTCGATGACCTTGCCGCAAATGGCTTGGACCATCACAAGCGGGGCTATCGCTTACGTGTTCGCCGGCGAGGCGCGCGGCGTAATCCCCAGCGTTCTTGCCATGATTTTGTTTTTCGGCGCCCTGGGGTTGAACCTCAGACAAGTCATCACCATCGGTCTGTACGCACTGTCTGCGTTCGCCTTGGCCGTGGTCGTTTCGATGCGGCTTTCTACCGAGCAGGCGTCCACTATGGACATCGCGTATGGCTCGATGATCTTGATTGTGCTCACAGGCTGCATGGCACTCAACCTGCGCATTCAGCGTATCCGGCAAAAGTTGCGCGATCAGCGAAGCGAGCTGGCCCGCGCCCTTGCGGTCAACCGGGAGCTTGCCCTGCGCGATGAGCTGACAGGCCTGTTGAATCGCCGAGCCGCAGGAGAGCTGATCGCGCTTGAGCTCCGACGCAAACAGCGGAACCAAGGTCAACTCCTGATGGCCATGATCGATCTCGATCAGTTCAAGGCCGTGAACGATAAGTACGGCCATGCAGTGGGTGACCAAGCGCTGCGTGCCTTCGCGACCGCGGTGCGCACAAGTGTTCGAGACAGCGACGTGCTGGCTCGTTGGGGCGGTGATGAATTTCTGCTCATGCTGTCCGAAGCACCCTTGCTTGAAGGCGAACGCCTGCTCGAGCGTGCCCGAAGCGCGGTGGAAAACTTGCAGATCAAGGTAGAAGGAAAAGATAAACGGGGAAGCAGCGTCTTCGGGATCAGTATGTCGGCGGGGCTCGCGCAGTGTCTTGAGGGCGAGAGTGCTGAACAAACGATTGAGCGCGCGGACGCAGCCTTGTTTGTCGCAAAGGCACAGGGCCGCAATTGTGTAGTGGTGGCAACGGCGAAGGAGGGCCAGGAACAAGAGGCATCCAGCGTGAGCCTGCCGGTCTGAATCTCCTCTTGGGTGGTTTTTTGCTTCGACTTTTTTGCGGGTTGCCCCAAAGCTTGGCGCGCAACAAGCCTGTTCTCTAGGGGTGTGAGTCGACAACAGCGCGTTTCCCTCAACCAGTCGCGTGCGACGCAGAGTGCGCAGTGCGTGTCAAGCGCGCCAGCACAAAGCTCAGCGCCAGCGTGGGGAGTGCTGAGCCCAGCGCCGAGCTGAACTGAGGCAGCAGGTGATAGAAGGCAATGCCGCCGATCCAGATGGCGATCGGCGCCACGTGCGCAGCCCGCGCGTTGTGCGCCATTGCCACCACGTCGCTGCGGCCCGCGAGACGCCCCAGAATCACGCCAAAAAGCGGCACAAACACCGAGCTCAGCAGCAGCAAAAACGGCTCCAGGCTGTGCATCGGCAGCACCAGCGCCATGGCGGTGGAAAGCACGGCAATCAACAGGCCCCACTGGCGCACGCTCCAGCGCGGCAGCAGGCTATGGCTGGAGACGGCGCCGGAATACGCATCGCCATAGGCGTTGTCCACCTCGTCGATCAGGATGAGCGAGAGCGCGATCAGCCCGCCTTGCGCCAGCAACAGCGCTGTCACCAGGTTTTCGCTCGGCAGTACCAGTACCACCAACACGCCCAGGCTGTAGCACCAGATATTGGCCAGCGCGTAACCCAACCAGGTGCCACGCAGCGCTGCACTGCCGCTCTTGCCGTGGCGCGCGTAGTCCGCCACCAGCGGCAACCAGGAGATCGGCATCGCGATTACCAAATCCAGCGCTGGCAGAACCCCCATGCCGCCCGCGCCGCGCCGCTGCCACAGTTGCTGCAAGCCCTGCGCCTGCGCCATGTCGATGAACTTCCAGGTCAGCCACAGCAAGGAGAGCACCACCAGCGGCAGCGCCACGCGAGAGATCACGCGTCGCACCAGCTGAACCATGGAGCCGCTGATCAGCAGCGTCACCACGCCGCCCCACAGAAGGGTCGCCAGCACCGGTCAGTAGCCAGCGAACATGGCGCCCGATTGCCGCCCGATGGCCACCGTGGCGTCTCGCATCACCACCAACTCGAACGTGCCCCAGCCCAGAAGCTGCACGATGTTCAAAATGATGGGCAGGCGCGCAAAACTGCGCCCGTACACCGCGTGCATCAGCCCTGCGCTGGCCAGCCCGCTGTCGCAACCAATCTTGGCCACCCAGCCCAGCATGCCCGCGCCAATGAGCGAGCCGCCCACGATGGCGAACAGTGCTTCCTTGGTTCCCAGAGCCGGCATCAGGTAGGCGCCCACCTGCATCACCAGCAAGCCCACGCCCAGGCTGAACCACAGCGCCGCGTGGTCGCGCAGCCCAAAGACGCGCCGCTCGGGCGCGATCGGCGCAAGCGCCTCGTTGATGGGAGTGGTTGGCGTCGTCATGGCAGTTCCGGGTGACCCCGCACGGGAAGCTGCTCGGCTTTTGCATGACTCCTGCGCGCCAGAAGAACGGCGGCGGCTGCGTGGCCTGGTGGCTTCCCTGCGCGAGGATGATCTCAATCAGGTTCAAAGGGACTCTCTCAGCCCGCGCAACGTGGAAGCGTCGCGGGGCACCCCTAGCGATTGCACCGACTGGTCGGTGCGGAGGTGATTCTAAGGCGCGAATTCAGGCCTTCCGGGCTCGTCAGTCGTTAACGGCATCGACCTCGGCCGTCGAGAAGCCCGCAGGCATCACGATTTCGAGCATTTCGATATCCGCGCTGTGACCCAGCTCCCGGTGGCGGATACCGGGAGGTTGGTAGACGCACGAGCCCGCTTCCAGCCGCACAGTGCCTTGGCCTTCGTACTCGAACTCAATCCAGCCCTTCAGGATGTAAACCAGCTGGAACTCAGTGGCGTGTGAGTGCGGCTGGCTGGAGAACTCCTGCCCCGCCGCCGCGCGAATCACGTGCACGGCAACGCGCCCCTGGGTGGCATTTTGGATGCCGAGATCACGGTATTCGAAGAAAGAACGCAGGCCGCGCTCAAAGGTGGCGTCTTTGGCATGGGTGGCGAAGAAACTATGTGTGGTCATGGTTCTTTGGTTGGCAGTGGCATGGATTCATTTCTCGGCTCGGCATGCCGCTATGGCTGGCGTTGCGGCAACTAACCACGGTGTTCTTTCGACAATGGATGCCAAGCCGCCCGGGTTCGTGCCAATTTCTGCAACGTAGCCGTCAAGCTCGGCGTCTGTGGCGCTGCGCAGCATCACTGTTGTTTGACACTCGCACGCGGCCTTCACGCCTTGGAGATCGCGATTTCCGATATTCCATTGTTCCTTCATGCAGCCAATGGTGAAGTCAGCGTTTCGATGGGTGGTGCGCGTTTTTTCAACGCCCAAGAACTCTTGCAGGATCTTGGCTTCGGGCGGATGCGCAGTTGCAAAGTCGAGGGTCCCATTGCCTGCCTGCTTCGCCAGTGCATTGCAGAGGCGAAGTTTCGTTTGCGGATCTGCCTTGGCGAATGAAGCCATGGATGGCAGGGCACCTACTTTCTGAATATCGCTTGCTGCCTGCCTTTGGGCTTGCGGCACAGAAGGTCAAAGCTGCGCCGCTGCAAACGCCATCGATTGGTTGGTGTTGACCCAAAAAGCCTCTATGAACCCAAAGAACTCTCCCCTTGTCTTCGAATACACAGATGCGCAATCGTTGAGTCCTTTTTGAACTTGTAGTTTGTGCGTGTGGGCCAGGGTGGCCGCGCCATGCTCGGCTTGCGAAAAGTCTTGAGCCGCGCTTGAAATGGAAGCGAACATCGCAAGCAAGAGGAAAGCAACGGCGTTTCGGGTGGTGAGCATCGGTGTCGACTTCAAATAGCAAGGCTGGAGATGAGGTGATCCCGACGTTTTGGGTTGGGAAAACGACTTCCACCCATTGTGACTATGCCCATCGTGCGGCAGGTTGCTGTTGGAAGCAGGGCAGAAAACGGCCTGCTGCTTCGCAGCCAAGCCTGACGACTATCGGAGCTGCAGCTTCCTGATGCGCCCGGTTCCGCTCATCATCATGACGTGGGCTCTAGCCCACACGCCTCGTTGCAAGCGATATAACAGGCCTTGTGTGAACCTGAGTGCCGCCTGCGCCACGCCGACCATGAACAAGCAAACCGCCCCATCGTTATCCCATCTCGCTCTGGCCGGCCTGGCTCTTGGCGTGGCATCCATAGCCACAGTGCTGCTTGTCGGTATCGGCTACAGGCAAGGCTGGTGGCCACTTATGCAGGGTTTCCAGTTTGCAGAGTGGGCAGTTTACGCGGCTGCGCTGGGACTGGTGTTGTCATTGACGGAGTTGATCCGTCCGAGACGGCAACGGCGCGCGGTGGTCACAGGGCTGCTGGGCGTGCTGATGGCGCTGCCGGTGCTGGGCATCGCGCTTCAGTGGGAGGTTGCGGCACGCATCTACCCACCCATTAACGATATCAGTACCGACACTGATAACGGCCCCGAGTTCTGGGACATGCCCAACCCCATGGTCTACCCAGGCGAGGCGATGGCCAAACAGCAGAGGTCAGGCTATCCCGAGTTGGCACCGCTGACGGTGCCGGTGGCGCCCGCCGAAACGTTTGAACTGGCGCTGCTGCTGGTCCAGGAGCGCGGCTGGACAGTGGTCGGCAGCGACGCTACCGAAGGGCGCATCGAAGCGGTCGCCACCAGCCGGCTGTTCGGCTTCGC
>JBBSRE010000081.1:0-9801 GCA_038243365.1 Burkholderiales bacterium
CTCGGTCACGCCGATGATTTCGGCTGACTTGCGGGAATACCAGGTTGCGTCTTCGGCCAGCTTGGCGCGGATGGCGGCGTACATGATTTTTTCTTCGGCGCTGGTCGGTTTGTCCAAAACCGTCAGGTCTTTTTCGGCACGCTTGCCCAAGTGCATCAGAACGGTGGCGTCACCGCCGTCGTCCAAAATCATGTTCGGGCCCTCGCCCTTGGAATCCTTGGCACCGAACTCAAAGATGCGGTGGGTGTAATCCCAGTAGTCGGCCAGCGACTCGCCCTTGATGGCGAAGACCGGCGTACCGTTGGCAGCGATGGCGGCAGCGGCGTGATCCTGGGTCGAAAAAATGTTGCACGATGCCCAGCGGACTTCGGCGCCGAGCGCGATCAGGGTTTCGATCAGCACTGCGGTTTGAATCGTCATGTGCAGCGAACCAGTAATGCGCGCGCCCTTGAGCGACTGCTTGGGCGAAAATTCTTCGCGGATGGCCATTAGCCCAGGCATTTCGGTCTCCGCGATGCGGATTTCGCGGCGGCCCCAATCGGCCAAGCCGATATCGGCAATAGCGCAGGCAGTGGGAACGAGGTTGTGGGTACGGGCGTTCATAAGAGGCTCCAGATGCAAGTGTTGGACGCCACTTGCATTGCCACAAACCCCGAAATCCAGGGCCCATCACACGCAAGTGGATGAGCGTCGTTGCACATCGGGACGAACCCGGCCTCCCGAGCCTCACGTCCGCTGTGGTGGGCGGATCGCTGCAACGCTCCTCAGGAGAAAGACCCGAAATTATAGCGAGGCTCAATCACCCTTGCCCAGGCAGGCCACATCCTCGGCGCTGACCGTCTGTGAGGCTTGCCCCCAGGTCGCGCGCAGGTAGTTGAGGCCGACGGAAGCGCGTCTTTGTCAAACAACAGCAAATTCCAGCCCGACAGCATCACGCGCAGTATGAGGGGAAAGGGTACGTCCGGCTCGCGGTTAGCACGTGGCACGGGCGGGCAGGCTCATCAAGTAGCCGTAGATGAGGTCGGGCGGGCGGACAATGTCAGGCGCGCGATCCTGCCGGAAAGCTGCAGCCACACCGTGTAAGCCGACCCTCACCCATAATCAATAACCATAGCGTCACATCCAATACAGACAAGCGCTAGCGGCCCATTTCCCTCTCAATCACCCGCCCGGCACTGCGGAGGACGACAGCGCGCGAAGCCGCAGCGCCAAGGCCAGTGCGCCGGCAAGCAGAACCAGTGAAAACACCACCAGCGCGGGCCAGCGCCCGTGTTCCCAAAACCAGCCGCCGGCAGACCCCAAAATGCTGGACCCCACGTAATACGACAGAAGGTACAGCGAGGATGCGTGTCCCTTGGACTCGCGCGCCAGTCGCCCGACCCAGCCGCTGGCCACAGCGTGCGCCACGAAGAACCCAAACGTGAGCACCGCGATACCGCCGATGACGCCGACCAGCGCACCCGCCAAGGTCAGCAGCACCCCCAGCGACATCACCACCACGCCGCCCACCAGCACCGGACCACGGCCGAGACGGTCCGCCAGGGCCCCGGCGGTTGGCGACGCCACGATGCCGAACAGGTAGACGCAAAAAATCAGGCCAATTTGCGTCTGGCTCAGGCTGTACGGCGGCAGGGCCAACCTGAAGCCAGCGTAGTTGAACAGCGAAACGAAGACCCCCATCAGCGCGAAACCTGAGAGGAACAGCAGCGGCAGGCCTGGTGTCTTGAGATGCGCCCGCCAAGCCTGCAAGTGGTAGCCAAGGCTGAGGCGCTCGCGAGGCGCGGAGACCGGGACGCCGCTGGTGCGGGGGAGCAGTAGGACAAAACCCACCGCCGAGAGCAACCCCAGACACCCAATAGTGGCCAACGCGACTCGCCAGCCGAAAACATCAGCCAGCGCGCTCATGCCAACACGCCCCGCCATTCCACCGAACGCGGTTCCGCCGATGTAGAGCCCCATCGAGAAACCCAGAGCACGCGGATGAATTTCATCGGACACGTAGGCCATGGCGACGGCCGGCACGCCTCCCAGCAGGATGCCTTCAAGCGCTCGTGCCGCCAGCAGCGCACCCCAGGTGGGCGCCACTGCGGCCAGCACGTTGCACACCGCCGCCAGCGCCATGGAGGCAAACATCAGGCGGCGCTTGTCGCGCCCCTCCGACAGCGCGCCCGCGATGAAGATGGCCACCGCCAAGCAACCCGTGCTGACCGACAGCGCCAGCGAGCTACCCGCCGCGCCCAGCCCGAAGTGCGCCGCGAATTCAGGCAGCACCGGCTGCACGCAATAAAGCAACGAGAACGTGGCAAAGCCAGCAAGAAAAAGAGCCAGGCTGATGCGCCGGTACGCCGGAGTGCCGGCCATCACCCAGCTGCGTTCGCTCGGGTTCGGTGGGGTGATGTCCATGGCCGCCACTGTGCCAGACAGGCGCGGTAGGCGTCGCTGCGAGCCTGGCCAAAAAAGCCGGCAGAGAGGCGCGCCATGCGGTGCATTCGGACCCTGGTGGCGCGCCCGTAAAATCGGCGACCATTTCCCTGGCCGCTGCGGGCCGCTGCCTGCCGCGCTTACGGCGTCACCCGCCTGTCTCCCGATTGCTGGATTGCCCTTGTCTTACGCCTCCGAAACCCGGCGCCGCCGTACCTTTGCCATCATTTCCCACCCCGACGCCGGCAAGACCACGCTGACGGAGAAGCTGCTGCTGTTCTCGGGCGCGATCCAGATCGCGGGCGCCGTCAAGGGCCGCAAGGCCAGCCGCCACGCGACGTCCGACTGGATGGAAATCGAAAAGCAGCGCGGGATTTCTGTGGCCTCGAGCGTGATGCAGATGCTGTACCGCGAGCACGTCATCAATCTGCTCGACACGCCCGGCCACAAGGACTTCTCGGAAGACACCTACCGGGTACTCACCGCCGTGGACTCGGCCCTGATGGTGATCGACGCGGCCAACGGCGTGGAAGCGCAGACGCGCCGCCTGATAGAGGTTTGCCGCCAACGCGACACGCCTATCATCACCTTCGTCAACAAGATGGACCGCGAGGTGCGCGACCCACTCGACATATTGGACGAGGTAGAGCGCGAACTGGGCATGCCCTGCTGCCCCATGACCTGGCCAGTGGGCCAGGGCAAGCGCTTTGGCGGCATCATCAACCTGCGCACTCAGGCGATGACGGTGTTCACACCTGGCAGCGACCGCGGTCCGAAGGATTTCGAAGTCGTGCCGCTGACCGACGTTGACCGACTGCGCGCGCGTTTCGGTCAGGAGTTCGATACTGCGCTGGAGACTATGGAGCTGGCGGTGGGCGCATCAGCCGCATGGAACCGTGACGAGTTCCTGGCCGGCAAGCTCACGCCGGTTTTCTTTGGCTCCGGCGTCAACAACTTCGGTGTGATGGAAGTGCTCGACGCAGTGGTCGACATGTCGCCGTCGCCCGGACCGCGCCTGAGCACACTGGAAGTCAACCGCCAGCAGGTAGAAAAAACCATACAACCGGAAGACACTGGATTCTCAGGCGTGGTGTTCAAGGTGCAGGCGAATATGGACGCCAACCACCGCGACCGCATCGCCTTCGTGCGCCTGGCATCAGGCAAGTACACGCCGGGCATGAAGCTCAAGGTGCAGCGCACCGGCAAAGAGCTGCGCCCCACCAGCGTGGTCACCTTCATGAGCCAGCGCCGCGAGGCGGTGGACGAGGCCTACGCCGGCGACATCATCGGCTTCACCACGCACGGCGGGGTGCAGCTGGGCGACACCATCACCGACGGCGCCAATTTGCAGTTCA
The DNA here is from genome assembly GCA_038243365.1 of Burkholderiales bacterium. Taxonomy (GTDB): domain Bacteria; phylum Pseudomonadota; class Gammaproteobacteria; order Burkholderiales; family Burkholderiaceae_C; genus Simplicispira. Next base: position 3,777 of record JBBSRE010000081.1, read on the forward strand.
CCGGCCTGCCCTTCTTTGCGCCGGAGATGTTCATGACCGTGGTGCTGAAGAACCCGCTGCGCACCAAGCAACTGCAGCAAGGCCTGGCGCAGTTGGGCGAAGAAGGTGCGATACAGGTGTTCAAGCCCGATGCCGGTGGCAACATGCTGCTCGGCGCGGTGGGTCAGCTGCAGTTTGAAGTGGTGCAGCACCGTCTGAAGGCCGAATACGACGCTGACATCCGACTGGACGGCTGCCAATACACGGGTGCGCGCTGGATCACCGCCGACACGCCGGCCGAACTGCGCGCGTTTACCGACGCTTATCCACTGCGGCTCTCGCACGACGCTGCCAATGCACTGGCATTTCTCTGCACATCGCCGTACGACGTGCGGCTTGCGCAGGAGCGGTTTCCGAAGATCCACTTTCACCCGCTTCGTGAGCATGCGGGGTTGGCATTGCAATCGGCGGCGGCTTAGCAGCGCTCCGCGCTGCGCTAAATTGTCTTGATCAGCGGGCGCTCGGCAGCAGCCGAACCAATGGCGAGTACCCCACCATTCCCTAAGCACCGGTGACCGGCCGACACTATCAAAGCTAGGGTCTTTTCCTCCTGCTGATGAACGTCGGAGCAGCAGCTCCCGTCTCGCATCCCTATTTTGAAGCTAGTTTTGCATGTTTATCCACCTACGCAGGTCGACGCGAATTTTTCGATGAGTCGCAAACGCGCCACACTGCGAACCCCTTGGTCCTGCCGATTCGCGAGCGGTTTCACTGCCCTGTGGCTGGGCTGGATCCTTCTGGCCGCTACCAAGCAGCTCATTCGCTTTTTCCCACCGCCCGATGCGCCCCTCAATGGCGACGCCCAATGGACCTACCTTCCCAACGCGCGCGCACTGCTGAAGGCACCGTGGGATTTTCTGACCACCAGCCCGGACAGCTACCACGTGGCGCCGCTGGGGTACGTGTGGGCTGCGGTCTGGGGCGCGGACGCACCGCGCATCCAGCTGGCCCACTGCGTGTTGTTTTTGGCTTGTGTGTTGCTGATGTGGCGCTGCGCCACGCGTCTGGGTGGGCGTGTGGCGGGCGTGATCGCTACCAGTCTGTTGGTTTATCACCCAGAGCTGGTGAGCTTTATCCCTCAAGTCCTGACAGAGGCCCTGTATCTGTTCGGTTTGATGTTGTTTACAGCAGCTGCAGTGGAATATGTGTTGAGTGATCGACATCGCGGTGCGTGGCTGGGACTGGCAGCCACGGGCTTGACGATCACCTTGCTCTCCCGTCCGGTACTGCAAATTTTCGCTGTACTGGGCTGCGCTTTGGCGATCGGAGCGACGTGGTACCTGGCGCATCGCACCTCATCTACCAACAGCGCAACGGAGCGGTGGCGTCGCGTGATTAACCGCCCGCTCTGCGCGGCACTCTTCGCAGCGTTGCTTCTGCCCGCAGCGGTCATCATCAAGAACGGCGTGTATTTCGGGGTTTGGGGCCTGGGCACCGGTGCGGGCAGCGGTCTTTACTACGGGGTTAGTCCCAACAAAATGGGAATGGAGCCGGTGTTCTCCGGATTCGACTACGACGCTGGCATCGTCCCATTGGCGGCTGATCCAACATCCAAGGGAAACCCCCTGTCGGCACAGGGTGACGAAGTCAACAAACGCGTCGCGCTCGACATCATCCAAAACACTTCGTTGCGCGACAACGCCGCTTTCTTCGCCCACAAACTGCAGGCCTGGTTGTTCTACAGCACTCCAGAACTGCATACCTCTTACAAGCTGCGCAGCTTCCGAATCTTCGAATGGCTGGCCATTGGTTTCGCCATCGGAATTCTCTTGCCGGGTAGCCGCAAGCGCCCGCCCAATGCCGGCCTGCGGCTTGCCGGCCCCACTGGGAGAGAAGCTGAAAGATGGGGCATCTGCGTGCTTCTGTTGCTGCTTGTGCTGGCCATGGCGTTTCAGCTGACGCCTGTGCTGTACAACACACGCTACAACGCCTTCTTCATGGGCCCTTGGTTGCTGCTGTTGGCCGGAGTAGGCGCGGCCCTGGTGATCCAGATGGCGGTGCAAGTGTCCTTGCCGCTTACAGCACGCGCCCTGCTGACAAAAAACTTGTTTGGTATTTTTTTGGTGGCATTGATGGCGCTGCTGCCGCCCGTGTTGACGAGCTATGCTGAGCGCCATGAAACTTGGGCCATGGATCCCTATCGTCCGGGGCCCACCGCAGTCATGCTGGATGGATCCGCTATGGGGCCCGTAAAAAGTGTCGGCGCCACGGAAGTTGGTCAACGACAGTGGCGCCTGGATACCCGTCGAGCCACCTTGGTGGTGCCCTTCGAAGCGGCGGTGGAGAAAGCTGCTCTATCGAAGCCCCTGGAAGCACTTTGGCGGGTGCGCTTGGCGGTCCACGCGGAAGATGCGTCGGAGGCATGCCAAAAGCTGCGTTTGACGGTCTCGCCTCCGGCGTCGCTGGGCGACTGGTACGACCCCGAGCCCATCCTCACGCTGCGCGTTGATGGCAGTTTGCACACCTACGCGATCAATGGCAACGATGTGTTGCGCCCGAAAGGCTCAGGCTCGCTGTACCTTACATTCGACTGCCCGCCCGGCACCACCGTGACTTGGGCGGGTGCCGAACTCCTGAGGTCCACGATGCCCGAGGCCGCCCGAGCGCTCATTCAGCGAGGCGAGCCGATTGATCCGTACCGGCATAGCGAGCCTTTTTGACAACGACTCTCCCCCACTTTCAATCACTGTGACTACTTTTCTCACCAGCCTGACTGTGCTGTGCGTTCTGGGCATTTCCGTCGGGCAAATGCTTTTCAAGAAAGCAGCCCAGTCCATCAGCGATGCCAGTGCCTGGCAGCAATGGGCATTCAACGGCTGGCTTGTTGCCGCGTTCGCCCTCTACGGCATCACCACTCTGGCCTGGATATGGGTTTTGCGACACGCGCCGCTGCATCTGGCCTACCCTTTCATGGGATTGGCGTTCCTGATTGTGCCGTGCCTGGGCTGGCTCTTTTTGGGTGAACCGATCCGTCTGCCCACGTTCATTGGGGGCGCCCTCATCCTCGCCGGCATCACTGTCATTGCACAAGCCTCCTGAGACACTGCCCATGCGTATCGCCGTCGCCATTCCCAGCTATAAGGTCACCGCCCATGTGCTGGCCGTGATCGCCGCGGTTCCGCCCAGCGTGACGCGCATTTACGCGGTAGACGATGCTTGTCCTGATGGCAGCGGCGACTACATCGAGCGTCACTGCACGGACCCCAGGGTGCACGTACTGCGCCACGCAAGCAACCAAGGCGTCGGTGGCGCGGTGATCACCGCTTACCGGGCCGCGCTGGCAGAGGGCATGGACATCGTGGTGAAGATCGACGGCGATGGCCAGATGGATCCCCGTCTTTTGCCGCAGTTCGTCCGCCCCATCGTCTCCGGCCGTGCCGACTACACCAAAGGCAACCGCTTTTACCGACCCGAATCGGTGCGTGACATGCCCCGCGTGCGGCTCGTCGGCAACGCTTTGCTGTCGTTTCTGACCAAGCTCAGCTGCGGTTATTGGCAGGTGATGGACCCCACCAACGGCTACACGGCCATCCACACATCCCTGGTGCGCGAGCTCCCCTTAGACAAGCTGGAGCAGCGCTACTTCTTTGAAACCGACATGCTTTTTCGACTGAACATCTTGCGCGCAGTGGTGCGTGACATTCCCATGGACGCCGTTTACGCGGACGAAGAATCCAACCTGCGCATCAGCAGAGTTTTACCCGAATTCTTCGTCAAGCATATCTCCCGGCTCGCCCGCCGCTATGTGTACAGCTATTTGGTGCGCGACTTCAACATCGGGACCATCTACAGCCTGGCAGGAAGCTTCTTCTTGCTAGCCGGCAGCATATTCGGCATCCTGCGCTGGCTGACCAGCAACGCTACCAGCCACCCCGCGTCCAGCGGAACCGTGATGCTGGCGGCCATGCCGATTTTGATCGGCATTCAGCTGTTGATCGCCTTTTTGCAGTACGACGTCAGCAGCGTGCCGGTGGAGCCCTTGAGCCCTGAGCTCCGAGAAGCCGATCGTGCGTTGCCACGGGTAAAGCCTTGAGTCGCGCGGTTTGGGACGCGTCGCACTTGCGACCAAGAGAAATCGCGCCCTCTCTTCCCGGCACCTGGTGGATGCTGGGTGTGATTCTGCCGATGCTGATTTACGCGGCGCGGGCTGCGCAGATCATCACGGACCCCCAGATTCCGTTCGACGCGCTCCACACCTACCTGCCGCTTGCGCGAGCGTTCCTGGAAGATCCGGCTGCATATTTCAGTCTCCCCGACAGCGTCACTGTGGCACCGGGTGCCGTGCTCTACATGGCTCTCTGGGGCGCCGACCCTTTGGCGATCAAGTCGGCCAACCTGTTCTTCGGATTGCTGTCGCTCGTGCTGGCAAGCGACGCTGCCCGCCGCATCGCGGGCGCGCCAGCAGCGGCATTCGCCGCATGGGGGTTTGCCCTATCGCAAATGCTGGTGTCGACTGGCGCGACCTTGATGGGCGAGGCGCCGTTCGTGTTTTTGGTCGTGGCCTGGCTCTGGGCTTGCGCCTATGCCTCGCAAGAAGCGCCTCATACGACTGCCCGCCGCAATGCAGCTGTGGCGCTTGCAGGACTTTGCCTCGCTGGCGCCGCGCTTACTCGCGGCACCTGGCTGTATTGGCTTCCTGCAGCCAGCCTGGCGGGTGTGACCGCAGCACTGCTGGCGCGTGGGCCGGTGCGCGCCACCTGGATCAGGTTGACAGTGGTCCACGTGATTGCATTGGTGCTGGTAGGCGCTTTCATGGCACGCCAGTACGAGACCTTTGACCGTCCGCTGATCGCTACCGGCAGCGGCGCAGCGCTCTATTTCGGCAGCAACGCGATCCTGCACGGCTACGAGCCGCCCTTTTTCGGTCTCGCGCATGACGAGTTCACCGTCACCGACCATCAAGGGCACTTGTCCCTCGAAGGGGATCGTCGTTTGTCTGCGCTCACGCGCCTCGCATTGGCGGGCACGCCTCCCGGCACATTGGCCGAGATGTACGTGCAAAAGCTGGGCGCCTTTCTATTCTTCAGTCGGGCGCATCTGGGCCGGCATGTGGTGAACGAGCGTGCGGTGCGTGTCGCGTTGTTAGTGCTGGCATTGGTGGGCTTTACGCTTGGTCGCAGACGCCCGATGGTTTGGCTGCTGGCAGGTGCCATCGGCTATCAGTGCGCGGTGCATATCCCCGTCATGTACAACCCGCGCTACAGCGCCAGCGCGCTTGATCCTGTTCTTACGGTGTTGGCGGCTGCGGGGCTTGGATTTTTGGCGCTGCTTACGACGCGAGCGCGACGGCGCGGATTCAGTGCGGCGGCGGCGGTCATCGTGGCGGGGATTGCTTTTGGCATTTGGCACCAGCGCTCCACCTCCCCACCCATGCCGGACATTTCTGCCGGCCCACACCGGCTGCTGCAGGCAGCGTTGCCAGCCGAGATCACCGTGGAGGGCGGCTCAGGCAATCCCTTCGAAGGACCAGCCACGTTGGCGGACGGCCAGCTGACCATTACCTGGCAGCCACAGTCGCTCGACCTGTCCGAAATCGCGCTGCTGGATCTGGCCGTACCGCATTTGGAAGGTCATTGCTCAAAGCTCTGGCTGATCTATACGGAGCCGGGTGGCGCTTCGCGGTCCACTTTGGTCCGACTGAATGGATGGCAGGCGCCACAGCACATTGCCCGGGGCATGAACGCGGTTCGCCTGCCGGACTACCGTGGAAGCCTGCAACTGCAGTTTGAATGCGCGCCGGGGACTGTGATCGGGCTTGGGCAGATGGGCCTGTTCGATGTCAGCATCGGGCGCTACTACCGTGCGCAGGCCTTGGGTAAAGCACTCGCCCAACCGTTTGCCATCGAAAGAAAATGATGCATTGTTTACTCATGCGAGTCACTCGCCAGCCCAGAACCGCCACCTTTTTGGCATTGTGTGTCAGCCTCATTGCTTCCATGCCGGCCGTCAGCGCGGTCGCAGGGTCTGCGCCGTTGACCCCTTTAGC
>JBBSRE010000082.1:0-9764 GCA_038243365.1 Burkholderiales bacterium
CACCCGTGAGCAGTTTGCAAGAGCTGCTGCTGGCAGCATTGCAAGCACGGCGCAGGCCACGCCCGGCCCGCAGCGAGTCACGTGAAGCCTCGCCCCGTACCACCAACCCTGGCGGCTGCCTGATACGCTTCGTGCTGCTTATGGTGTTTTTGTTTCTGGCGATGGTGAGCGGTGTGTTCTTGTTTGGTGGCTCGGTGCTGCGCCTTTTCTTACCCTTTTGATGTCAACTGGCCATACCTTAACCTTAGCCACGCACCTCGCATCCGCTGCACAGCGCAACCACGTTTGATCCGCTGTCAGGCATCTCAAGATGGAGAACGGCAGTGGTCGGGCGCTGAGCCGATCGTTCAACATCAAACTGTGGCCAACCTTAATTTTCCTGGCCGATGGCCAAGAAGTGGCTCGACTGGTTCGACCAACGGATGCTGATGACGTAGTGCAAGTGCTCGGGCTAATCAAGGCTTGCTGACCCTGTAGTATGAAACGTCAACACGACACGGTGTTGTTGTCAGACTGAGTTGAAAATTAGAATTTACAGCGTAGTACCCACTAACATAATGCCTCTCGTCTGCTGCATCAGCTGTATGACTTTGAACTTGGAAGGGAGTACACAGCGCCTTGCAGCAGTGCACCAATTCAATGCGCGGCGACGACTTGCTCGAAGCGGTTTCCTCGTACAGGGTGATGCAGCCGGAGCGGACCAAGGCATCGCTGTTATTGTCAGAACACGACTGCACCAAATTTCAGAAGTCAATTGCATTGTAGAAGACGCTTCGAATTTTGACAGTTTCCCGCCAAGACCGATTGTTCGAGGGCATCGCCCTATACTGTGACTCCTTTGGGGAGTAGCCGGCTTTCGCTTGTGAAAGCGCCTGCGTCAACATACTCGGCATCCCGCATGCCGTGGCGCTGGCAACCGTTCTTCGGTTGGCGAGACCATTGGCATGTCACCGCGACGCAGGTCGGGCAGCGGCGATGTGCCTTTGCGCTCTCGCCCGACTTTGAAGAAGGCCCCATATGAATCTCGCTTCCACCGCGTTGCTGGCCTTGGCCATGTCAACCGATGCATTTGCTGCCGCAGTTGGCAAGGGCACGGCGCTGCACAAACCCCGCTGGTCCGAGGCTTTGCGAACCGGCGCTATTTTCGGCGTCATCGAGGCCATCACGCCACTGATAGGCTGGGCGCTTGGCTATGCGGCGTCCGGCTTCGTCAAGAGTTGGGACCACTGGATTGCCTTCACGTTGCTGAGCATCCTGGGCGTGCGCATGATCTTTGCGGCGCTGCACGCCCCTGTTGAGGCCGAGGTGGACAAGCCGATGCGTCGCGGATTCTGGCTCTTGGCCATCACCGGCTTCGCCACCAGCATTGATGCCATGGCCGTGGGCGTCGGCCTGGCGTTTCTGGACGTGAACATCCTGCCCATTGCCGCCGCTATCGGCTTTGCGACCTTCGCCATGGTGACCCTAGGCGTCATGGTGGGTCGCCTGCTCGGAGGTTTCGCAGGGCGTTGGGCAGAAGCCATTGGCGGTGTGCTTCTGATCGGCATCGGCAGCATGATTCTGTACGAGCATTTGAGCGTCATCTGACGAGATCGAACAATCATCGCTGCGCAGTCCACGGCGCATGCATCGCAGAGTGATGCATGCAAAAATAAGATTTGCCACTTGCCATGGCTGAGAAGCGCCGCACGGCACTCCAGCGCACGCGTCAGCCAGCCAGCCAGAACTCTGGCAACAAACATTTAAGCCCCTGGCCATTGAAGTGCTTGCCATATTCATCGGTGACAAACTCGCGTCAAAATTCCGATGAAGCTGATGCATTTGATTGCTGCTGCGATCTTTGCGCTTCTTGGGATTGCGACGCTGCTTGAGGCGGGATCCAGGCTTGGGTTCTAAGACACTATACAAAGTTACCCTGGCAGCGTCATACGCATTGCCAAGCTGGCCATGATCCAGATCGTGCCTGCCACCATGATGGTCAGCAGCAGCGCCGAAAACACGATCAATTGCAGATCTTCGCGCTTTTCTTTGAAACTGATGTGCAGGAAAAAGCGAAAGTGCACCAATATTTGTGCCAGCGCAAAGCCGCCGATCACGATGAGTAGCGGGTCTCTTGGAATGGCCGCCCAGTGCACCAGCGCAAACGGCACCAAGGTCAGCAGCAAGGCCAACCCGATACCCCATACGTAGGAGAGAAATTCCTTGCGTTCCGGCGCGCCATGTTCAGCCCGGGTTTCGATGTTGCGTGCTGGCTCATTGCTCATGCCAAGCCCGCCAGGTAAACCACCGAGAAGATGGCGACCCAGACAATGTCCAGAAAATGCCAGAACAAGGCCAGGCGCATGATGCCCAGCTTGGTTTTTGTGTCCAAGCCGTAGCGGACGATCTGCCCAAAAAGTGATATCAGCCAAACACATCCTGCGGTGACATGCAGGCCATGCAACGGCACCAGGCCGAAGAACGCTGACAGAAAGCCGCTGCGACTGGGCATGCCACCCTTGTCAAACATGCTGCTGAAGTCGTGTAATTCGAGGCCAACGAAGGTCACGCCAAGCATGAGCGTGAGCATCAACCAGCTGATCAGCCTGGCCTTGCCGTGATGGTATTTCAACGCCAGCGAGGCCATGCCAAAGGTGAAACTGCTGGCCAGCAGTAGCAGCGTTCCTACAAAGGCGCTCTCGATGCTGTACAGGTCACGCGGGCCGGGTCCACCAGCGGTGGCGTACACCGAAGTGACATAGGTGGCGAATACCATCCCGAACAGGATGGCATCGCTCATCAGAAACACCCAAAACCCGAACATCATGGTTTCTGCGGCTTGGTCGGCATCGCCATGCCCGGCACCCAGGTTCAAGCCTGGATGTTTTGCAGCCTGCGGGCTCGCAGGATGATTCAACTGGATCATGGAACCCCTCCGTCAGGTGCTTGCAGGGCAAGCCCAACATTGGCTGATTGGCATTCATCGGCGCGGCAAACCGCCGTAGCGTGGATGACGGCGTCGATCCAGCACTGGTGTTCCCGCTGCACCTCCTGCGCCGGGATGATGCGTGTCGTGTCGCGCGCGAACCCGCGGATGATCAAGCCCGCAATGGCCGCCAGCAAAGTCAGGACAACCAGCCACCAGATGTGCCAGACCAGGCTAAACGCAAGAGCGAAGCCGAGTACCGCAATGTTCGGGCCCATTGCGCTGTTCTTCGGCAACTCGATGTCGGCATACATGTCAGGTCGCAGGTAGGCACGGCCGTTCTCCTTCGCAGTGGTGAAGGCATCGCGACCTTCGACCACCGGGATCACGGCGAAGTTGTACGCCGGCGGCGGCGACGAACTTGCCCATTCAAGGCTGCGGCCGGCCCATGGATCACCAACAAACGAGCGGCTTTCGTCGCGGTTTCTGATCGACACCCAGAGTTGCCATAACAATGCCAGCAGCGCAGCCAAAATGAGCAGCGCCCCCCCGAACGCCACCCATTCCAGAGGGACATAGCGCGCCTCGGTATAGGCTACGCTGCGCCGCGGCAGGCCCATGATGCCCAGCGCATACAGTGGAAAGAACGCGCCCATGAAGCCGAATATCCAGCACAGCGCCGAAACCTTTCCCCAACGCTCGTCAAGGCGAAAACCGAACGCCTTGGGAAACCAGAAATGGTACGCTGAGAGCATGCCAAACAGCACGCCGGGCACAGCCACGTTGTGAAAGTGGGCAACCAGGAACACGGTGTTGTGAACTTGGTAATCGATGGTGGGACTGGCCAGCAAAATACCACTCATTCCACCGAGCACGAACAACACGATGAAGCCCAAGGCATACACCATGGGGACTGTCAAACGTATGCGGCCACGGAACATCGTCCACATCCAGTCATAAATCTTCACACCGGTGGGGATGCCGATCAGCATCGAGGCAATGCCGAACGCGGCGTTGATGTTGGCGTTCTGGCCCATCGTGAAAAAGTGGTGCAGCCAGACCGTGAACGAAAGCACCGCGATCGCCATCGTGGCCATCACCAGTGACCGGTAGCCGAACAGCGCCTTGCCGGAAAACGTGGAGATGGTCTCCGAAAACACGCCAAACGCCGGCAGGATCAGGATATAGACCTCGGGGTGGCCAAACAACCAGAACAGGTTGGCGAAGTGCATCATGTTGCCACCAAGATCGTTGGTGAAAAAGTGGAAACCGAGATAACGGTCCAGCGCCAGCTGCGCGGTGGCAACCGTGAGCGGCGGCATCGCGAAGATCATGAGGAGGGCCGTGCACAACGCGGTCCAGGTGAACATCGGCATGTGCATCAGCTTCATGCCGGGTGCGCGCTCCTTGTAGATCGTCACGGCGACGTTGATGCCGGTCAGCGTCGATCCCAGCCCGGCCAAACTGAGCGCCCAAATCCAGTAGTCCGGCCCGACGCCAGGGCTGAAGTCGAGCTCGGTGTAAGGCGGAAAGCCGAACCAGCCGCCCGTCGAAAATCTGCCCAGCACCAGTGAAACCATCACCAGCGCGGCGCCGGCCGCAGTCAGTCCCAGGCTGATGGAGTTGAGCACAGGGAAGGAGACGTCGCGCGCGCCGATCTGCATAGGCATCACGTAATTGATCACGCCGGTGAGAAACGGCATGGCCATGAAAAAGATCATGATCGTGCCGTGGGTGCTGAACAACTGCGCGAAATGCTCTGCTGAGAGGAACCCGCCGTCCAGCCCGACCGCCTGCTGCGTCCGCATCAGCACGGCCTCGACCAGTGCACGCGCCAGCATCACCAGCGCAATCACGATGTACATGATGCCGATCTTCTTGTGGTCGGCACTGGTGAGCCAGTCCGACCACAGCGGGCGCCACAGGCGATAGCGCGTCAGCAGGACGGCCAGCACGATGGCGCCGAGCACCACCAGGGCTGCAGCAGCCGTGGCAATGCAGCCGTTGATGATATTGTCTGCGGTGGGGTCCTGCAGCATCTGCCAAAACGGCAATGAGGACCATTCGAGCCGACCCAGTGGATGCTCGAACAGCGCGGCGATGTTCATCGTGCCTGCCCCGGCGTGAAATGGCCAGCTGTACCAGAGTCTGGTACCACCATGCCCGCGCGGTCGAACGCGGAGCCAGGAAGCATCGGCTTGCCATCCATCGTGGCCATGACCACGGTGCGAAAAAGCGACCGACTTACCCCAGTGAAATACACATCGCCGCCCATGGAGCGGGCGCCGGGCAAGGCAGCGATCAGATCGCGATGAGTGCTCGGCTGCGCGATGATCTGCAGGCTCTGCGCGTCCAGCGGTAGGCCGGTCGCGCGCACCTTGCTCACCCACACCTCGAAATCGGCCGGGTCCATGGCCCGGGCCGTGAACTTCTGCTGGTGGAAGCCATCGCCGTTGTACATGGTGTTCTCGCCCAGTGATGCGCCGGGTTGGGTGGCCTGGAGGTTCAACTGCGTCACCATGCCACCCATCGCGTAAATCTGGCTGCCCAGCGCGGGAATGAAGAACGACTGCATCACTGTGGCTGAGGTCAGGTGCAGCAAGACGGGGCGACCCACCGGCAGCGCCAACGTCCCGATGCTGGCGATGCCTTGGTCAGGGTAGATGAACAGCCACTTCCAGTCGTAACCAATGACTTCAACTTGCAGCGGCGATTGCTCAGAAGCCAGTGGCCTGTAAGGATCCAGTTGGTGCGCATCGCGCCACACGAAGAACGCCAACACGATGACTATGGCGATCGGTCCGACCCACGACATGATTCCCAGCAGCCTGGAATTTTCCCACCTGGGCGTGTACCGGGATGCCTTGCGGCCGTAGCGATACCGCCAGACGAAAAACGGCAATAACAGGAAGATTGGGACCGCCACGAAAACCGCCAGGATCCCCAGCACCCAGTAGAAGTGTGAGCGTTGGGCCTCGGCCACTGGGCCCTGAGGATCGAGAAAGCTCAGGTGCTTGCTGCCGGCACAGGCGTTGAGCATCATTAGCATGATGAAAAGAGCACCCCAGTAGCCTAATGCCACCATCTGCCGTGATTTTTTGCGGTTAGCGCGTGCCAGACAACTCGAAGAGCCGTTGTTCAGGCGTTGTAGGCGCACGGCCTGCCCTGTGGTGGCAACACGTGCTGTGACTGGCAGTCGCATCGGGGGTATACGCCCATCAACTCCGTTGTGCGTGCTTGCGGCAGCCCGTTTGGGTACTCGCACAAAAGATTGTCAGAATAAAAATTAACCCTGTCACTGCCCACTGGCTGTGACAGACCAAACTGTATTTCCAACGTCATCCGCGATCAAAAGAGCACCCTCTGCTGATTGCGCAAGCCCGACGGGAGCGCCATAAAGAGACTTCTCGTCCGATGACACAAAACCCGTGACGACAGATACTTTCTGTCCTGTTGGACGTCCATTTGCGAACCTGACATAGCTCACTTCGTAGCCAGCCAGTGGAGAGCGGTCCCAACTTCCATGCTCGCCTACGAAAGCCCCGCCTCGATACATGGCTGGCAGGTTGTTGCCCGTGTAGAAAAGCAGGCCCAGCGGTGCAACGTGCGAGGCCAATGCGAAGTCGGGCTTGATTGCCTTTTGAACCAGGTCAGGTCGCTGCGGCTGCACGCGTTCGTCGACATGCTGGCCGTAGTAGCTGTATGGCCAGCCATAAAAGCCACCCTCCTGGACTGCGGTCATGTAGTCCGGAACCAAGCTGGCGCCAATCTCGTCGCGCTCGTTGACGATGGCCCAAAGCTTGCCGGTCTGAGGCTCCCATTGGAGCCCGGTCGGATTACGCAATCCCGAGGCGAAAACGCGGCTCGCTCCTGTCGCTACATCGACTTCCAGGATAGCCGCGCGTCTGTACTCCACCGCCAAGCCGTTCTCGGTGATATTGCTGTTCGAGCCGACGCCAACGTAGAGCTTCTTGCCATCCGGACTTGCCAGCAAGGACTTGGTCCAGTGGTGATTGATCGTATCTGGCAGGTCGGCCAGTTCACTGCCCGGCTCCGTGATGCTGGTCGCGCCTGGGGCATAGGCGTATTTCATGATCTTGTCGGTATCCGCCACGTACAGTGTCTGTCCAATCAGCTGTAGCCCAAATGGGGAGTTCAGATGTTCGAGAAAAACGTGCTGATCCCATTTGACCGAGCCTGGTTGTTTGCGCAAAAGCGTGATCCGATTTCCACCTTTGGCCCCTTTGCCCGAACGACTCTTGACCATGCCTGCAATAAGTTGCTTAGGCGTTGTCACAGGTTCAGTGCCCGGGCCGTTTGATTCAACGACCAGCACATCGCCGTTAGGCAGTGTCATGAGCTGGCGCGGGTGCTGCAAGCCATCGGCGATTTTTTCTATCTTCAAGCCGCTCGCCACGGTCGGGTGCCCATCTGCCTGCCATCCCACACCATCGGGCACCTTCATCGGCGGTACCAAAAAGTTTTGAGCTGCTGGCAGCGTAGGTTCATGTCCTACCTGCTGCTGGGGGTCTACTTTTGCGTTGTCACCGCATCCAATGAGCGCCAATGCCAGAGCTGTTGGAACAAACACGGTCCATGTTTTGTTGTTCATGATTGCCCCCTATGGCCATTGTTTGAATGCTGCAGGGTGACAAGGACATTGCCCATGACCAAAAGTGCAACTGTCAGTATTGAGAGCCATAGCCCTTGCGGAATGGCAGCATAGGCATCCCGACTGTGAACAAAGGCATTAAAGATGGCGGCGATGACTCCAAAGAGATAGAGAAAAAACGCTATCTTCTCGCGAGTGGTGCTCGGCCGCGAACCCGTGAACCAGACTCGGGTGAGATTGATGAGTCGGGGTACCACCGCGAACAGCAGCCCGATGGTGATCAGCCAGGCGGCTGACTTGATCCAAATAATATCGGCGTTCTTGGCATACACCACATCGAATATCAGGGCACCGACAAAAAGGCCAAAAGGAATGGGGTTGAGCAGGTCGAACAGAACTGAGGCTGTGGTGGATGATTGCTTTTGAACTTCAGAGCTCATAAAAATCTCCTGACTCCAATATTTTGGAACATGACAATGGGTTGCTTAAAACACTTCCAGAGTAGTCCGAAATTGGCCTTGCAAATCATGGCTTGCAGCATAAGAGTAATTTGCCTACATAGATTTAGGGGGAAATTTAGCACTGGAGCTTACGATTCTTCGAGGTTCCATGCCAATGATTTGGTGATACCTCAGCCATTTAGTTAGGTTAGGCAATGCTTGAAAATGTGCACACCATCCGCTCCTGTACATAGATCAGCGGGTGCCGCTTGTAATGCGAGCAGCGGGTTGGCCTGGGCCGGCATTGACGTCAGTCACGCCCGGGATGTCTGTGGTGGGCCGACCGAACGCGCTCTTCAGGTCGTCAACACCGGACTGTGGATGTGCTAGCGCCTTCAGGTCTGCCCGTTCGCTCCGCGTTCGGACGCTATTGACGTCCATGCGCTTGTCGCGCTGTTCGACCAAACCTGGCGCCGTCTCGCCGTCGCGATTGAACGACCAAGCAAGCATGGGCGCACCCAGCGGTAGCTGGTCGGCGGGCATGCCGAGCATGCCTGTATTCCAGACGTGCCAGGTTTTGCCGTAGCTGTTCAATTTGTCTTTCATGAGCGCGTGCTCTGCGACCTGCGGAATGCCGGGCGCCATCAACTGGCCCGAGAGAATCTCGCCGTTGTGCGGGTGCCAGTACTTTTTCTCGCTCTCCTGCAAAGTTTTGAAAAGCTTTTCTGAAATGATGTATTCGACTCCATTCAGGTTGGCCTTGGGGCTGTCGCCATCGAACAGAGCGCACTGTGCAAAGTCCTGGTTCATTTGATGACAGAAATGATGGGCTTCCATCTGCATCTCGGGCTTATCTTTCATAGGATGAAAGCCGTTGAGGTAGATGTCCATTTTTGCCACTGGGGCGTTGCTCTGCAACGCCTTCGCGCCCATCTCAAGTGTCTGTGTCTTTAAGGTCTTGTCGGTACCGGGGGGCTGGGCTTGGGCGGGCGCTTGGGCGTACGCGTGCAAGCACATGAAGATCGATCCAGTGGCTGCGACAACGACGCGAACTATGCGCTGGCTCAGGTTGTTGGCCGAATGTTCCAGCACGTTTGAAACCGGCGCATCTTGTGCAGCAATAAACATATCAACGCCTAGAAGATAAGTTCCTAACATTTACGCTGCTTCCCAAGATATGGTTAGAATGTGTCTAATCGTATCCATGACCGTCATTATAATTTGTCAGAACAATGCGATGTTTAAAGTAGGAATTTGCTAACGTTGGGCCTGAAATGAATCGCCCCCTATTTGAACTGACCCCCAGAAGTTGGACAAACTTCAAAGGGGTTTATGAAGAAGTAAAAAACGGAGTTCAAGCTTCAGGTCGTGAATAGCTTTTTGGCCGGTGAAGGCGGTGCAAAGCTACTGGCACGGCGGTGGTCAGTGCCCGAGGAGAAGATTCGCACCTGGGTGAGCCACTACCGCCTCCATGGCATCGACGGGTTGCACCCCAAGCGCAGCACGTACAGTTTGGAATTCAAGCTGTACGTGCTGTCCCATCAGGACCGCGAACAACTTTCGAGTCGCCAAGTCGCGGCGGTCTATGACATCCGCAATCCCAACCAAGTCGTGGTTTGGAGACGCAATCTCGACCAATGCGACGTGGAGGCTCTCAACAGGCGCCCCAACATGAAACCAGACTGACACTGCGCGGCGCCATCCAATATGATCGCCACCGATTCGGCGCAGGCCCTGCGCGAAGAGAACGAGCGACTGCGCGCGGAGGTGGCCTAACTAAAAAAATTACAAGCCTTGATCTGGTCCA
>JBBSRE010000083.1:0-9762 GCA_038243365.1 Burkholderiales bacterium
GTGGTCATCCCCAAACCGACAACGAGCACTGAGAACATCACTGCCGCCGCGAGTCCGGGGAAGATTCGCAAGATGCGCTTGACCCAAAACGCAGACAGACTTGGCGCGCGCTGCCAACTTTGAAGGATTAAAAATCCACTAATGAAGAAAAAGCAGTACACCGCCAACGACCCTGGGCTTTGACCTCTGATAGGTTCCAGTGGAGTGAGCTGGTACAAAAAAACGCCATGGCTCAGCAGAACTGTCAGCGACGCGCCCAAACGCAATAAATCGAAGTTGTTATTCACACTCGGTGATCCAGCAGAGTCGATGCTGGTCGAAACTGGACTCACCGAGCTTTGTATCTGCTTCAGATTCGGAGTACTCCGGGCCACCGCGTTACCAGTGCGCAGCGCGGCGGCCGTCGTGGTGGAGCAGCTGGCCTTTGTCGGCTGGCGTCAGTTCGGCGAGCGTGGCTAGCATGCCGCGCACGCTAGCCTCGGGAGTGAGCAGCGCGGATTCGCCGCCCATGTCGGTCTGAACCCAGCCCGGGTCCATGGTGACCAGTGTGGCTGCCGGATAGTCGTGCTGCGCAGCGGCGACTGCCCTGTTCAGTGCGGCTTTGCTGGTGCGGTAGCGCCAGGCATTGCTGGCAGACACATCGGCAATCTGCGACATGCTGGACGACATGAAAGCGAACACACCACCCGCCGCCTCGGCCATGGGTGCCACTTGCGGTATCGCCTGCATGGCGCCGAGCACGTTGACGTGCATGACGGCGTCGAAATCTTGTTGGGTAGGCGGCGCGGTGGCGCCGGGGCGCCGCATGACGCCCGCCACGTAGAACGCGAGGTCGAGCTGCGCACCGGCAAGCTGCGACGACAGGCCACTGACGCTGGACGGGTCTGCGACATCTATCGTCAGTACCTCGGCACCTAGTGCCTGCAAGTGTTCAAGATCTTCAGGCTTGCGCGCGGTGGCAATGACGCGGCTGCCGGAGTCGAGCAACTGGTGCACCAGCTCCAACCCGAGCCCACGCGATGCACCAATGACCAAAGCCACAGCAAACTTTTTTTGAGTCAAATTAGCCTCCAGCGCTTATACAGCATGCGTCAGCAGCTACTCTTTTAATAGCATTTCAACTCAGACCAATTCCACTGCCATAGCGGTGGCTTCGCCGCCACCAATACACAGCGTGGCCAAGCCCTTGGTCTTGCCGCGCGCCTTGAGAGCGTGGAGCAGCGTGACCAGAATGCGCGCGCCGCTGGCACCAATCGGGTGACCCAGCGCGCAGGCGCCGCCGTTGACGTTGACGATGTCGTGCGATAGGTCGAGCTCATTCATCAGCGCCATGGGCACCACGGCAAAGGCTTCGTTGATTTCCCACAGGTCGACATCGCCCACCTGCCAGCCGGCTTTCTTCAAGGCTTTTTGCGTGGCACCCAGTGGCGCGGTGGCAAACCACTCGGGCTCCTGCGCGTGCGTGGCGTGGCTGACGATGCGCGCCAGTGGCTTGCAGCCTAATTTTTCGGCCGTGGACTGGCGCATCAGCACCAAGGCGGCAGCGCCGTCGTTGATCGAGGAGCTCGACGCCGCGGTGATGGTGCCGTCCTTCTTGAACGCGGGCTTGAGCGCGGGGATCTTGTCGAGCTTGACTTTGCCGGGGCCTTCATCGATGGAGACCACGGTTTCGCCCGAGCGGTTTTTCACCGTGACAGGCGTGATCTCGGCGGCGAACGCGCCTGATTCGGTCGCGGCCTTGGCGCGCTGGACGCTGGCGGTGGCAAAAGCATCTTGCTGCTCACGCGTGAAACTGTATTTGGCGGCGCAATCTTCGCCGAAAGTGCCCATGGAGCGGCCGGCCTCGTAGGCGTCTTCCAGACCGTCGAGCATCATGTGATCGAAGATGCGGTCGTGGCCCAAGCGGTAACCGCCGCGCCCTTTTTGCAGCAAGTAGGGCGCGTTGGTCATGCTCTCCATGCCGCCTGCGACCATCACGTCGTGCGTGCCGGCCAGCAGCATGTCGTGCGCCATCATCGCGGCCTTCATGCCGGATCCGCACATTTTGCTAAGCGTGACGGCGCCGGCTTCTTTGGGCAAGCCGCCTTTGAACGCAGCCTGGCGCGCAGGCGCTTGCCCCTGGCCCGCCATCAGGCAATTACCGAACAACACTTCGCCCACTTCAGAGGGCGCGACACCGGCGCGCTCCATGGCAGCCGCAATGGCAGCGCCGCCTAGGTCGTGCGCAGCGAGATTGGAGAAGTCGCCCTGGAACGCGCCCATGGGCGTGCGCGCGGCGCCAACGATAACGATGGGGTTTTGAACGGTGGATGTCATGGTGGTCTGTCTCCTTGAAGTCAAATCTGAAAAACGAGATGTGTTGGCGAATCAGTCAGCAAATGGCCCGGTGACTTAGTCGGCATACGCCTGCTCAAAGCGCCGGCTGGTGTCGTAGGGGAAAACGTCGTACACATGGCCCGCCAGGATGCGCTCCTTGTGCTGCTGCCAGAACTCAACACCGAGCAAATCAGCGTGGTGGCGCATGAAGACTTCACGCACCGCATCGTTGCCCAGCAAGAACGGGCCGAAGGTTTCGGGAAACACGTCGTGCGGGCCAACCGTGTACCAGATCTCGCCGCTCATTTCTTCTTCCTCGTTGCGCGGTTCGGGCACGCGGCGAAAGACGCAATCGGTGATGTATTCGATCTCGTCGTAGTCGTAGAACACGACCTTGCTGTTGCGCGTGACGCCAAAGTTCTTCCAGAGCATGTCGCCGGGGAAGATGTTGGCAGCTACCAGGTCCTTGATAGCGTTGCCGTAGTCGATCACGCAGCGCTCCATCTGCTTGTGAGCGCGCTCGTCCTGCGGTCCTGCATCGAACGATTCCTGCAAATACATGTTGAGCGGAATCATGCGCCGCTCGATGTAGAGGTGCTTGATGATGACTTCTTGCTGGCCATCTCCATCGCGGTCGCTGATCTCGAGCTGACTCGGGGCGAACTTCTGGATTTCGGCGATCAGGTCGTCTTCAAAGCGGTCGCGTGGAAACGCCACCAGGCTGTACTCCAGCGTGTCCGCCATGCGTCCCACGCGGTCGTGCTGCTTCACCAGCAAATACTTGCCTTGAATCTTCTCGCGCGTGGTTTCCTTTTGCGGCGGGTAGTAGTCCTTGATGAGCTTGAACACAAAGGGAAACGACGGCAGGTCGAACACCAGCATCACCATGCCCTTGATGCCGGGCGCTATGCGCAGCTTGTCGGTGGAATGCTTCAGGTGGTAGAGAAAATCGCGGTAGAAAAGCGTCTTGCCTTGCTTGGCCAAGCCGAGCGCGTTGTAAAGCTCAGCGCGCGGTTTACGCGGCATGAGGCTGCGCAGAAACTGCACATAAGCGCTGGGGATTTCCATGTCGACCATGAAGTAGGCGCGCGCGAAGCTGAACAGCATTTGCATGTCGTCGTCGCCAAACAATGCAGCGTCGATAAAGAGCTGGCCTTGTTCGTTGTGCAGGATGGGCAACGCGAACGGCACTTCGTTGTAGCCATTGATGATCTTGCCGACCACATAGGCGCCCTTGTTGCGATAGAACAGGCTGGATAGCACCTGGATCTGGAAGTTGGCGCGCAGCTTGACTTGGTGCAGGCGGCCCTGAATCGCACGCAGCACCCGGTCCAGATCGGCCGACAAGTTGGCAAATGGGCGCTGCAATCGGAAAGCCTCGACGATGGCGAGCAAGGTGTCCGGCAAAGTCTCGGTGGTGGGGTAGTAGGCGTAGTAAGTGGGCCGGCCTTCGAAGTCGTCGTTCTCCAGATATTCGGTGCTCATGGCCGGCCGAACGAAGATGAAGTTGTTGTGAAAGTGCGTGCGGTGCAGGATTTTGGTGGTGACCGAATTGAAAAACGTCTCTGCCAGTTCGGGCTGGTGGTGCTCGACCAGCAGACCTATGTAATGCAGCTTGACCTCGTGCCAGACAGGCATTGGCAACGTTCCCGCCACGAACTCTTTTTCGAGCCGGCGTACACATTCCTTCACCCGCAAGTCATAAAACTCGATGCGCTCGCGCTGGGCGCGTTGCTGGTCGCGCCAATCCGCCGTCTCGAACCGGTGCTTCGCGCGCGCGGATTCTGTGCGGAACAGCCGGTAGTGCCGGTTGAATCCGTCCATCATGGCCTTGGCGATGTCGTAGGCGATGGGCGAGGCCAAGCGCTGCGGGAACATCGTGTCGGTGCTCGCAGCCGATGGCAGTGCAGTCGCAGCGCTTGCGCTCACCTGGGTGCCGGACTTGGTGCCGGCCCTGGTGCCAAGTTGTTCCCCGGGCTTGGTGCCCGCAGTAGGTCGCGAGCTGGGTCCAGAGCTCGGGTTGGAGGTTGGTTTTTTGATGGTTTGCTCCTCGCCGTTTGAACGCCCGCCGATCCGCAATCAGTGGGCGTCAGCCAGCGGCAGCTCGGTCGCCACGGTGGCGCGGCGCTCGCCTGAAACGCCCGCCACGGCTCTGCGGTAGGTGGCATCCAATTCTTCGTTGCTCTTCACGGAGATGTGCAGGTCATGGATCAATCCATCCTTCAAACCGTAGCACCAGCCGTTCAAAGTCACCGGTTGTTCCCGTGCCCAGGCGTCCTGGATCACGGTGGTTCGGGCGACGTTCAGCACCTGCTCAATAACGTTGAGCTCGCAGAGCGCATCGAGTCGCCATTGGGGCTGGATGCCGGCCAGCAACTCCCGGTGACGATCGCGCACATCCTTGACGTGGCGAATCCAGTTGTCCGACAGACCCACGCGCTGGTCTTCGAGCGCCGCACGCACGCCGCCGCAGCCGTAGTGGCCGGTGACGATCACATGTTCGACCTGAAGCTTGTCTACCGCGAACTGGATCGTGGAGAGGCAGTTGAGGTCGGTGGGCACCACCACGTTGGCCACGTTGCGGTGCACGAACACTTCTCCCGGGTCAAGCCCGGTGATCTGGTTGGCTGGCACGCGGCTGTCGGAGCAACCAATCCACATGTACCTGGGTTGCTGCTGGGCCAGCAGCTGGGTAAAAAAGCCGGGGCGCTCGCGCTCCATCTGCGCTGCCCATGCACGATTGTGGGCAAACAGTTCCTGGATTGAATTGGTGGGCATGGGAGTTCTCGTCAGACCAGTGGGGGTTAACAGGTTTCGGCGAACAGCTCGCGCCCGATGAGCATGCGGCGGATTTCGCTGGTGCCGGCGCCAATTTCATACAGCTTGGCATCGCGCCACAGCCGGCCCAGCGGATATTCGTTGATGTAACCGTTGCCGCCAAAGATTTGTATGCCCTCGCCGGCCATCCACGTGGCTTTCTCGGCGGTCCACAGAATCACGCTGGCGCAGTCCTTGCGCACTTGGCGCACATGTTCGCTGCCCAGCAAATCAAGGTTCTTGGCCACCGTGTAGGCAAACGATCGCCCTGCCTGCAGCACGGTGTACATGTCGGCCACCTTGCCCTGGATCAGCTGAAATTCACCGATGCTCTGGCCAAACTGCTTGCGGTCGTGGATGTAGGGAACCACGTTGTCCATCACCGCCTGCATGATGCCGAGCGGCCCGCCGGTGAGCACTGCACGCTCGTAATCCAGCCCGCTCATCAGCACCTTGGCGCCCATGTTGAGGCCGCCCAGAATTTGCTCGGCCGGCACTTCGACGTTCTGGAACACGAGTTCACCTGTGTGGCTGCCGCGCATGCCCAATTTGTCGAGCTTTTGCGCCACCGAAAAGCCCTTCATGTCTTTTTCAATCAAGAAAGCCGTCACGCCGCGGGCACCCAGCTCAGGTTCGGTTTTGGCATAGACCACCAGCGTATCGGCATCGGGACCGTTGGTGATCCACATCTTGTTGCCGTTCAGCAGGTAGTAGCCGCCTTTGTCCTCAGCCTTCAGCTTCATGCTGATGACGTCGGAGCCAGCGCCGGGCTCGCTCATCGCGAGGGCGCCGACGTGCTCGCCGGAAATGAGCTTGGGCAGGTACTACTGCTTTTGCGCTGCCGTGCCGTTGCGGTTGATCTGGTTGACGCACAAATTGCTGTGGGCGCCATAGCTCAACCCCACCGACGCGCTGGCGCGGCTGATTTCTTCCATGGCGACCATGTGGGCCAGGTAACCCATGCCGGCGCCACCATCGGCCTCGGGCACCGTGATTCCCAACACCCCCAATTCGCCCATCTTGCGCCACAGGTCCATGGGGAATTGGTCGCTGCGGTCGGCCTCCGCGGCGCGGGGGGCGATCTCGGCTTGCGCAAAATCGCGTACCGCATCACGCAGCGCGTCGATGTCGTCGCCCAGCTGAAAATTGAGTCCGGGGAGGTTAGCGGGAGGGGTCATGGCAATCTCCTGTCGAGGGAACGTTAAAAGTGGAAAACTGAAGGCGGCAAGTAGCAGCCTTCAACCTGCGATGTCCGCGCGTTCTTTCACGCACATCAGCGTGCAGCTCATGGTGGCGATCAGTTTTTCGTCGTTGCCGGAGACGGCGAAAGCCCGTCCTTCACACACCGTGATGGTGCGCCCCGGCTTGATGACTCGGCCTTCTGCCCGAAAGCGCTCGCCGCGAGCGGGGGCGAGCAGGTTGATCTTGAATTCGATGGTGAGTACAGCGGAATCGGCCGGCATCAAGGTAAACGCTGCGTAGCCGCACGCGGAATCCAGGGCGGAGGCCAGCATGCCCGCATGAATGAAGCCGTGCTGCTGCGTGAGGCTGGACGCATGATCAAACACGACATCCACTGCGCCGGGATGTACGCCGGACAGGGTGGCGCCCAGGTGTGACATGGCGCCTTGACGGGCAAAACTTCCAGCTACGCGCTCGGCAAACCTTGGATCAGCTGGATCGATTATCGAATTTTTCACATGCGTCTCCATATTGACGTTACGTCAACGTCAATTATCCACAGCCTGCGCCTGCGTCTTTGCCAAGAGCTGCTTCGCCTCATTTTCATGTTCGAGTACTTCATCCAGATTGGCCTGCAGATCCGTCATTTGCGCTTCGAGCTGCTGCCGATGCAATGCGAGCACTGCCAGAAATTTTTCAAGCTGGACGCCGGTGTCACGCGGGGAGTCATAGAGGTCGATGATCTCCTTTGCTTCGGTGAGCGACAGGCCGATACGTTTGGCCCGCAGCGTGAGCTTGAGCCGTGTGCGGTCTCTCGCGCTGTAGATACGGCTGCGCCCGCCAGGCCCGGTTCGCTCGGGCTGTAGCAAACCCATGTCCTCATAGAACCGCATGGCGCGCGTCGTCAAGTCGAATTCGCGGGCCAGATCGCTGATGGTGAATGTGGATGCCATGGTGTGGATTGATCGAACGCGTCGCGCCCTTGTCAGGGCTTCGGTGTATGGCTCCATAGAATGATACGTGACGTTGACGTAACGTCAACCCTAACCGGACGTAGCTCCCATGAACGATGCTGAATCCCGTCTGAATTACCCACATGGCGGCTCCCTGCCCGAATCGGGGCGCACAGTGACCGTGGCCCCTGGCGTCAAGTGGATTCGAATGGGGTTGCCGTTCGCGCTCGACCACATCAATCTATGGCTCATCCGCGACGTGCGCGCGGGGGTAGAAGGCTGGACGGTGGTCGACTGCTGCGTCGACATTCCCGAAGCACGCGCGCAATGGGAAGAAATTTTTGAAACCCAGCTGGAAGAGCTTCCTGTTCTTCGCGTGTTCGCCACCCATATGCACCCGGATCACCTCGGCCTTGCGCATTGGTTGTGCGACCGGTGGAGTGCACCGCTCTGGATCAGCGCGAGCGATTACTACACTGCTTTGGCCGCGAGCTCGGGGACACTGTTTCCTGAAACGGATGCGCTTGGAGCCTTCTACCGCGCGCACGGGGTCACAGATGCGTCGTTTCATCAGCGGCTGAATTAGCGCGGCAGCCAATACTCTGCTCTGGTCCCTCAGATTCCGCCGCAGTTCTATCGCGTGATGAACGGTGACTCTGTCCAGATAGGAGACTACCGCTTTGAGTGCATTTCGGGGTATGGCCATGCGCCAGAACACATGGCGTTGAGCTGCCCTGAGCGTAAGCTGTTGATCAGCGGCGACATGGTGCTGCCGCGCATCTCCACCAACGTGAGTGTGTTCGCCGGTGAGCCCGAGTCCGACCCACTCGGCCTGTTTCTGATGTCACTCCGGCGCTACGAGACTCTTCCCGAGGATACGCTGGTGCTGCCCTCGCACGGCAAGCCCTTTACTGGACTGCACGAACGTTTGGCACAACTGCATGAGCACCATGACGAAAAGCTCGCATTGACACTCAAGGCTTGCACATCCGAGGCGGTATCGGCCTTTCAACTGGTGTCTGTTCTTTTCAAACGAAGGCTCGACAGCCAGCAACTGACGTTCGCGCTCGGCGAAGCTCTGGCGCATTTGCACTTCCTATGGCGTGCCGGTGACCTCGTGCGTGTTCAAGGAAGCGATGGCATATACCGGTTCCAAGTTGATTCAGACCCAGAAAAAGCGAGGCGCTAGACTAACAAAGTCACACTCGGCACCTTTTGACGGCTATGGCGCACCAGTTCCCACTTTTTTAGAAATGGCGCCGGGGCACGCACGTCAACCAGCCTGCGCGTGGGCGTCTTTTGCTTTACTCACTGCGCTGACTGCAACGCCACCAAATCATCGGCATCTAACCACCGCCACTGGCCCGGTGCGAGGTCTTCCGGGAGTTGATAGCCGCCAATAGACCGCCGATGCAGGGCGTCCACCCGGTTGCTGACGGCGGCCAGCATCCGCTTGACTTGATGGTACTTACCCTCAGTCAGTGTCAGATCTATCGTGCGCTCATCGACCAATACACACGCGGCAGCTCTTACCGGCTTTGGATCGTCATCCAGCACAACCCCCGTCAAAAGCTTCTGCATGTGCTCATGTGACACCGGGTGCTTTGCAGTCACGCGATAAACCTTGGGGACATGCTTTTTCGGCGAACTCATGCGATGGATGAACTTTCCGTCGTCGCTCAGCAGCAGCAGACCCGTTGTGTCCTGATCCAGACGGCCCACTGCCTGCACGCCCTGAATCACGCCTCCGGCAGGACGCGTTCGCAGCGGGCTGGGTAGAAGCGTGTAAACCGATGGGTAGCGTGAGGGCTTCTGCGAGCACTCGGTACCCGCTGGTTTATGAAGTACGACGTACGCTTTATCCACGCAGGGCCATTCCGCACCTTGCACGCGGAAGCGGTCGTTCTGGCCAAATGCCACTTGCATACCGGGGTCCGTACAGACGTACCAGCTGGAAATGCTGCCGCTCCTCAGTTCCACCAAGCCTTGCTGGATCAAGCCAGCGCAGACGCGGCGTGTGCCAAAGCCTTGGGTATAGAGAACGTCTTGCAGAATCATGGTGAGCTGGCTGTTTCGAATTATTGAAAAGGATGATAAATAGGCAGCACGTTAGCGGCTGTAAAGAACTCACTACTATTACCTGCCTTGCTGCCTACACGCGTGCGTGATTGATAGCAACATACTCCTTCCAACTAGCTTAGTAGCACTTTCAGCTGGAGTACGGGCAAGGCTAGCGCACTTCTACCCAGCATTACGACTGCCGTCCTGCAGCTGATTGCATGCAGTGTGGTGGGCTGGGGCCCGCAGGAGATCCCACAACGCAAAACCCCCCAGGCTCCTTTGTGGGGAATCTGGGGGGTGAAGCGGGCTTTGTTAGGAGCCTGACGATGACCTACTTTCACACGGGAACCCGCACTATCATTGGCGCGAAGTCGTTTCACTGTCCTGTTCGGGATGGGAAGGAGTGGGTCCAACTTGCTATGGTCGTCAAGCA